>JAGOJH010000069.1 GCA_017995215.1 Thermoclostridium sp. | reverse complement strand
GGTTTCGGACACGAGTTCAACTCTCGTCGCCTCCACCACATAAGAACGTAAATATTGATACGGTAAGTGTTAACATTTACGTTCTTATTTTATGCCCGGAAAGCCTGTAAAAATGTTTATGCTCTATGCTTACCGCAGCGAATGGCGTTTTTGGGGCAAACCTGCTTACAATTTGTGCATTGATGGCACAATTTAGTTTTCAAATCTCACTTTTTCTGTGTATTTTCAAGAGTCAGTGCAGTAGAATGATAAGTTTGGAAATTAAAACACTGTATGATATAATAGAATCACTATCCCGGTCAATGAATGCAAATGTCATAAGAAAGCAAAGGTGCGAATAATATATTGTAAATAGTGATTACCTATTACCTGAACATGATATATGGGGGCGTAATCTTTGAACCTAAACTTTTTTATCAGACTGTTTAAAGATCAGGAAATGGGGTAAAAAAAGAGAGAGAAAATTAGAACAATGAAGTATGTGACATAACCTAGCATAAAAATAGTCTAGTTGATTAGAGAGAAAGAAACTGCCCTATCCTGTGATATCGTAAAGTAAGTGGGCTATTAAGCCAGTAGTTATATTGGTTGAGTTGAATTTTTTACGCGGGTGTATTACGGATTAAAAATTTTACTTGAACTGGTTTCGTGATAATTAAGTGTTCTTTTTTCTTTATTCTATTCCTTAGGCTTTCAGTTAAAAGGGCAGCTAAGATACAATTTGCATAAAGATGCTTGAAACCATAGTGTACAAGCATTTTATGATAAAATCATGAAATGGAGGAGAATTATGAAGAACAAAGCAATCACAAGAAGGTTGGTACTGTTACTTGTGTTGGTATTTGCTTTAACAGTAACAGGATGCACCAACATAATTCCTCAGGGTTCAGAACCGGCTGGAACAACTACCCCAACCAAAGCGGCCGAACAGGAACCGGCGAAAGCAACACCTACAGCAGCAGTTGTGAAAACAGTGCTACCGGATATTCCGGCAAACAGGTACGATGCAACAGTAACTCCAAGAACCGGCAACAATGCCACAAAACCTCTGGTTATAAGCACAGGCACTCTGGATGGAAAGTTTAGTCCTTTCTTTGCTACATCAGCCTACGATGTGGACGCTCAAGGCTTAACTCAGATTGGCTTGCTCTACTACAACAAGTTCGGTGCCCCAGAAGCCGGCATTAATGCACCTTGCTATGCCTATGACTACAAACAGGAAATTGGCGCTAACAATTCTACTTCTACATATACCTTCATCCTTAAAAACGGGCTTACATTCAGTGATGGTAAGCCAATCACCGCGAAAGACGTGCTGTTCTCAATTTATGCCATCAGTGATCCACTGTATGATGGTTCATCAACCTTCTATACCATGAATATACAGGGCATGAAAGAATACCGTCTGCAAACTAGTGCCGATACACTTGAGACGGCAAAAAAAATTATTGATGCAGGGATTAAAACGGGCGATGACGGTAAAATGGTTATCAACCCTGCAAACGGCGTATCAGCTGCACAGCAGGAAGCATTCTGGAGCTATTTTGACGTAGCCGGTGAAAAGTTTGTACAGGAAATCATTGATTATGTCAACACAAAATATACAAGCTATATTGCGAAGTATTTTGCACCTTATACCGTTGAGCAGGTTGCTGCTGATACCGATCTGCAGGCAGCTTTTGGTATGATCATGTGGGGTTACGGTGAAATGAGCGAAGACGGCATGTTCGTCGATTCCACGGGAAAATCCTTTGATTTGGCCAAAGATACCGTAGACGCAAAAGTATATTGGGCAAACATTCTGAACAGTTATGGCTATGATTTGTCCGATGCAGGCATTAATGTTGAAAAAGCTGGCGAACTGAAAATCCAGGACTATGTACAGCAAGAATATATCTCCAAGGAAGGTAAAGTAGCCGGCGGCGTTAAATCCATCAGCGGCATTACCTCTGGGAAAATGGTATGTGATGATGGCGTTGAGAGAGAATACATCAAAGTTGTCCTCGATGGTGTCGATCCTACCGCAATATTCAAGTTGGGTGTATATGTTACACCGATGCATTATTACACACAAGGTTATACCGGCAAGCTGAACGAGTACGGCATCGCCCTCGAAACAAAGGAATTTATGGATTTCCTGAAAACGAAGAATCAAAAACCTGTTGGGGCAGGCCCATATATTTTCCAGGAATATAAAGACAATGTTATCACCTATACCGCAAATGAAAACTATATGTTGGGTTCCCCTAAAATCAAGACTTTCCGTTATCAGGAAATTACCCTTGGTGCCGAGTTGGATTCTGTTCTAACAGGAACGGTTCATTACTCTGATCCTTCAGCTTCAATGACAATTATCAACGACATCACCGGAAAACAGGGTAACTATGCTAAACTGGATTATACATTGGTAGATAATGACGGATATGGCTACATTGGTATCCAGGGTCAGGCAATACCTGAGTATGAAGTTAGAAAAGCGCTTGCTCATGCCTTTAACGTACAGCTTAGCGTTGATAACTATTATGGTGAACTGGCAAGTGTCAACTATCGCACCATGACAAAGATTCTCTGGGCATATCCTGATGATCCCAAAAACCTGTTCCCATATGACGGAACCGGTGAAACATCCAAGAAGCTGTTCCTTGAAGCCGGATACATTTATGACGGTGCAAAGAACATCATGCAATATCCTGCCGGCCATGAAAAAGCAGGAACACAGGTGACCTTCAAGTTTACACTTCCTTCCGAAGCAAAAGACCATCCTGCCGGCTCAATATTTATTGATTCACAGGAAGTGCTTGCCAAGATCGGTGTTAAGGTTGATATCGAAACCGACCAGAGCCTTTTAAACAAGCTGAGCACAGCATATGAATCAGGCATTCAGGTTTGGGCTGCAGCATGGGGCAGCGGTGGCGTTGATCCGGATATGTTCCAGATTTGGTACTCGGATCCTGCCGAAAACCAAGGCACATCAGCGGCAAGAAGCGGGTTGTACTATATGTTCAACAATGGCTCAGATAAAGAAAAGGCCATGTTAACAGAATTGAACCAGCTTATCAAAGCAGGCCGTTCCACCCTGGACACCGAAGAACGCAAGGCGATTTATAAGAAGGCACTGGATCTTTCAACCGGTCTTGCTGTTGAGGTTCCAACCTATCAGAGAAAGAACATGTATGTTTATAATGCTGAGGTCATTAAAGCCTCCAGTCTGTTCAGCGGCGATGATGTAACCCCATTCCAAAGCCCGATATCCTTTATCTGGAATGTAGAGCTGAATTAATTTTCACGATAAACAGGCGGTTCTTGTTGGGCACAAGGCTTGAGCTATAGTTCAAGCCTTGTAGCCTGCTATAAGAATCTATATGTTTGAATTTGAGGATTATTATGTTGCGATATATAATAAAAAGACTACTTTTAGCAGTATTGATACTGGTTGGCGTTTCGGCATTAATTTACTTGCTGACAATGCTCATGCCTGCCGACTATATTGATAACCAGACATCTGCAGCGCTTGCCAATGGTTCCATGACGGTAGAAGACGTTTATCGCTTGAAGGAGCTTTATGGCCTTGCAGACAAAAGCTTCCGCGGCATTATGAAAAGCTATTCGTCATGGCTGACTAGCACCTTTTCCGGGGATTTAGGGTTTTCTTTTTTATATGGCATGCCTGTTGTTGACGTTATCTCAGATTATGTCTGGATATCGTTTATCATCGCATTTATTTCGTTTGCCCTGCAAGTCACCATCGCTATTCCCATGGGCATCAGAGCTGCGGTTAGGCAATATGGTCCATATGACTATACCGTTTCTGTTTTTGCTATGATGGGTACCGCATTACCCTCGTTCTTTTTGTCAGCGTTGCTGATGAATGTTCTTTCCATTAAATTGGGTATTTTGCCATTACAAGGCCTCACGAGTGCAACGATAGTTTTTGCAAAAGATGCGCATTTCCAGGTTCTCTGGGATAAAATATGGCATCTCATTTTGCCTATTTCAGTTCTAACCCTTCTTGGTGTTGGGGGGACGATGAAGTTTACCCGAACAAACATGCTCGAGGTTCTAAATTCAGACTATATCAGAACAGCCAGAGCAAAGGGTCTGTCTGAAAAAACTGTCGTTTACAAGCACGCCTTTCGAAATACAATGATACCACTGGTAACTTCTCTTTCGGGTATGCTTCCCGGTCTTTTCGGCGGTGCGATGATAACCGAAACAGTTTTTGCATTACCAGGTATCGGCTATATGGCTCTCAGAGCCACTCAACAAGGAGATATCCCCTTCATTATGGGTTATAATATGTTTTTAGCAATACTTACAGTTCTGGGCATGCTCATATCGGACCTGATGTATGTGGTCGTTGATCCGCGTGTCAAACTTTCATAAGGGTGGTGATTGAGACATGCAGAATGATAAAACAGAAAAAAACAATCAAGTGATAACTGAAGCCGAGACACTGCTGGAACAGAATTTCAGAGTCATTTCGCCCGGACGCATGGTTGCCAAGCGTTTCTTTAAAAGCAAGCTTTCAATTTTGGGTTTGGCCATGATCATTTTTGTTTTCCTGTTCTCATTCCTGGGCCCTGTTTTCATCAACAGTACATGGGGTTATCAGGAGACAGAGGTCTTTAAGATTGATCGTGTTACCGATATGGTGTCAACAGCAAACTTCAAAGCCGCTGACGGCAGGACATATACATATTTTGATAAATCTCAGACAAACGTTGTTTTCAAAGCTCCACCATCTTCAGAGCATTGGCTGGGTACCGACACCTCGGGTTTTGATATCTTTACAAGGCTGATGTATGGAGGTCGCATATCACTGACGATTTCTTTTATAGTTATTATTCTTGAAACTATCATTGGTATTATTTTAGGAGGATTGGCAGGCTATTTCGGCAAATGGGTGGATCAGGCGGTCATGAGGGTTGTTGATATCTTTGCCTGCCTTCCGGGGTTGCCTATTCTGCTTGTGCTGTCAGCTGCAATCAGTTCAATCGAGTCTATTCCCTCCGAGCATCGCATCTATTATCTCATGGCTTTTCTAACCCTCATGGGGTGGACAGGTGTTGCCCGCATTGTAAGAGGGCAAATTCTGATGCTAAGAGAACAGGAATACATGATGGCTGCCGAAACTACGGGGATTAGTCCTCTCCATAAAATCTTCAGACATCTTGTGCCAAATACAATGCCACAGCTTATCGTTACTGCAACTTTGGGCCTGGGAGGTGTCATTCTTTATGAATCCACACTTTCCTATCTGGGTCTGGGCGTTCCATTTCCCAGAGCAGCATGGGGTTCCATGATAGCGCTGGCCGACCCGTCAAGAGGACAGGAAATTCTCGCTAATTACCCGAATATGTGGGTGCCTGCAGGCATGCTCATCGTAATCACGGTGTTAGGTTTCAGCTTTATTGGCGATGGGCTGAGAGATGCATTCGATCCCAGAATGAAAAGGTAGGTACATCATGGGCATTAAGAATTTGTTTAGTCGAAAAAAAATACAAGGCGTTGATGATACGCAGTACCTGACATTGCGTGAGGAAATACGTATCAGCAAAGAAAATATCAAAACGATTCGGCAATACGAAAAAACCAAGGCCAGAAGGAATGTCGATGAATCAGAGTATTTGACACAGATGAGAGATCCTTCAAACGTTGTCGAGTTTGAGGATTTGCATACCTATTTTTACACCGAGGTTGGTACTGTAAAAGCTGTAAACGGTGTATCGTTCGATATACCCCAGGGAAAGATTGTTGGTGTTGTGGGTGAATCAGGATGTGGAAAGTCAGTCACCAGCCTGTCCCTGATGCAGCTGGTTCAGGCTCCTCAGGGCCAGATCGCCGGTGGAAGCATCCGTTATCAGTCAACCAGCGGAAAATGCTATGACATCACAAAAATGCCAACAAATGAAATGTTAAAAATACGGGGAAAAGATATCTCAATGATATTTCAGGAACCGATGACAAGCCTGAATCCTGTTTTCAGGATTGGTGAACAAATGGACGAAGTTGTCCTGCTGCATGAAGAAAATGCTACGGCAGAATCTGCCAAGGCAAGAACTATCGAGATGCTGAATCTCGTTGGTATCGCCATGGTCGATAAGGTGTATACGAGCTTTCCCCATGAGCTTTCAGGCGGTATGCGTCAGCGTGTGATGATAGCAATGGCTCTTTTATGCGACCCCAGGCTAATCATAGCCGATGAACCTACGACTGCGCTGGATGTAACCATACAAGCACAGATTCTTGACCTTTTAAGAAATGTAAAGAACAAGATAAATGGAAGCATTATGCTTATTACGCATGACCTCGGTGTCATAGCCGAGATGGTCGACTACGTTGTTGTTATGTACGCAGGCAGAATCATCGAAAAAGGAACGGTCAGAGAGATTTTCCATGATCCCAGACATCCTTATACAATTGGGCTTATGAAATCAAGGCCAGGAAAAACCACTCAGGGCGGACGCTTGTACAGCATCAAGGGGCAGGTTCCCAATCCAATCAATATGCCAGATTACTGCTATTTTTATAATCGATGCGATCAATGTATGGATATATGCTCGAAGGCATATCCGAAATTAATGCAATTTTCTCCAACACATTTCGCATCCTGCTTTTTATATGATGAGAGCAAACCAGATGCTGTTGAGAATGCAAAGGAGAATGAGTAGCCGTTATGGAAAACGATAAGAGGGATATGAACGACAACATACTCGTTGTGAAACATCTGAAAAAGTACTATCCGGTATCAAGGTTCAGCCTTAAGAAAGAGAAGGTATTCGTTAAAGCTGTTGATGATGTATCTTTTTCTATCAGGCGCGGAACAACAATGGGCCTTGTTGGTGAATCAGGGTGCGGTAAGACCACCATCGGACGCACAATCCTCAGGCTTCACAACGTTACAGACGGACAGGTTTTGTTCGATAATATCGATCTGGCTACGGTGCAACCGAAAAAGCTAAGGAAAATGCGTCCCCAAATGCAAATGATTTTTCAGGATCCATATTCCAGCCTGTCACCACGTCTGCCTATTGGAGAAATCATTGGTGAAGCGGTAAAAGAACATCACATTATCCCCAAATCCGAATACAGGGCATATATTATGAAGGTAATGCGAGATTGCGGGCTTCAGCCCCAATACTTCTACCGGTACCCCCATGAGTTTTCCGGTGGACAAAGGCAGAGGATCAGCATTGCAAGAGCTGTTGCGCTTAAACCAAAGTTTATTATTTGTGACGAACCTGTCAGTGCCCTCGATGTTTCAATTCAATCACAAATAATCAATCTGATGAAGGATCTGCAAGAGCAATTTGGCTATACCTATCTGTTTATATCCCATGATCTTTCTGTCGTAGAGCATATTTCGGACACGATCGGCGTAATGTATCTGGGAAGTATGGTGGAAACGGGAGACAAGAAGTCAGTTTTTGCCAATCCGTTACATCCTTATACAAAGGCACTGCTGTCTGCAGTACCGGTGTCTGATCCGGATGTTAAAATGAACCGTATTATTCTTAAGGGCGATATCCCAAGCCCTATGAATCCGCCCTCAGGATGTAGGTTTCGTACCCGATGCCAAAGCTGCATGAAGATCTGCGAAGAAAAAGTACCGGCGTTAAAGGAAGTGGAAAAGGATCACATGGTGGCATGCCATTTATATGGCGAACAGCAATAGTGAAACCAATGGTCAGGATGGTAACCATGAAAAGAGAAAAAAATGATAAAAACGATTTTATTGATGACGGCCGGGTAATTGCAGATATGAACATCGACGGTATGCCCGGTTTCATGTTCAAGCGTAAGTCGTTCAGTAAGGATAACGTAAATAAAAAGCAAGCTGAAACAATCTCCAATGATGACCGCCGGACGATAGCGAAAGCGATTGCTTCTTCATATATCCTTTTTGGTGTAGTCTTTTTTGGCTTGTTAGCTTTATTTATATTGTTTTGTACAAAGGTTTGGTTTAAATAAAGGGAATTGTTTTCCGTAAATCAATGCCGATTAGGGAGGAAATATATTTGCCATGTCGAGAATAAAAAAAATGCATCGTATCCTCATCATCATGATTATCTTTACAGCAGCACTTCCTTTTACTTCATGTTCACGGCTGGGGAATGCAATTGACCCCAGTGATTGGTATTATGACTGTGTTATAACCTATGATGCTCTTGGAGGAACCATTAATTCACGCCCACTTCGAGAGACATATTATATGAAAAATTCATATTTGTTTGAGCCTTCGGGCACAACCAATTTGTTAATAGAACCAGTGAAGGATGGTCATCTTTTGTCAGGGTGGTATACTGCAAAGGAAGACGTTCTTGATAAAGATGGAAACATTATTGGCTATTCGTTTAAGTCTGAAGATCGGTGGGATTTTGATGAAGACAGGGTGCAGGAAAGCATCACACTCTATGCCAGATGGATCCCCCAGGGTAAGGTTGAGTATATTGATGCTTCAACAGGAAACGTCATGTTCTCAAAGAATATAACACAGAGTTCTCCGGTTCAGAGGCTGTCGGCTGCTGCAGAAAACCTGATAGCAAAAGAAGGGTTCACACTTTACAATTACTTTGCCGACGAGGCATGTACAATCCCATATGTCTTTACCGATTATATTCATTCAGAGCTGGTCCCCACAAATGAAGAAATTTACACGCAACTGGCTTCAGAGTTTGCATCATACTTCAGGAAGGTTGAATATATTGAGCCTGAAGAGAATATTGATGAACTGGAAAAAGATACCTCAGACTTATATATCAATCGACTGGGTTTTGAAATTACAACCGATGATGAACAAGCCAGAAATCAAATCCGTAAAAGAAAGGATGAGATTATCGAATCAGCAATCACCAATTATGAAACAAATACTTCTGATAAGAAGGTCTATTTGAAATATCTGGAGGGAAGTTACATCCGAGCTGCAAATGCAGATGACCTTAAAAACGGTGGTGCGTTTGGTTTCACAGGGTTTGATTCTTTTGGAAATCCAGTGGACGGTTATATACTCCAAAATGATATAGATTGTACCGGAACCACTGTGCAGATGGTTGATAGCTTTAACGGCAAGATATACGGCAGCGGCTTTAGTTTGAAAAATATCCAAATGAATATCTCGAGCAGGAAGGTTGATATGGATACCAGCAAAACAGTGGGTTTGTTCAATTCCCTTGATGGAGCATACATTGAGGACGTCAATTTTGAGAACCTATCCATCAATTTAAACGTAAAAGCTGGTATTCCTGTAACAGTAGGTGCTTTAGCAATAAGGGCAAACAACACCACACTGAAAAATGTCACTTTCAACGGGCTGAAAATTAACACCGGCCGAGGTGATGACGGTGCCGCAAAGTATAAAATAAGCGATCTTTTTGTCAGTGGAAGTAACAATCAGCTGGAAAATGTCAATGGGGTAAATGTTGAAATATTTGCATCAGAGAATGCGGAGGTAAATTCAATATTTTTACCATGAAAGGCTCTAGCGAAATATATTGGAAACAGAGGGGCGACTCTTCTTACTATCCTGTGCCAGAAGAGCCGCCTTTTATATTAGTGTTATGGATACACTCAAATCCTCAGTGCCTTTTCTGCATTGTGAGGCGACTGCAGACATTGACACGATTCTATCATTTTGATACATTTAAGACAATTAATCTGCAGGAAAACTGCATTCTGATATGAGCTTTTAATGCTTATCGGGAGCGAAGGTATGAATTTGAATAAAGTATTCGCAATTCTGCTTGCAGTAATGATGGTTATAGTTGTTGCAACAGCGTGTGTTCCTTCGACATCTGAGCCTGCAACTTCTGATACACAAACACAAAACACTCCGGCACTGGCAGTAAAGCCTGGGATTGCCGACACACCTGTCATAGATCCAATTGCTGCGCCTAAGACCATCAGCACCAAACCGCTGGTAGTTGGTTATTCGTTGTTCAACCAGAAATTCAGCCCCTTCTTTGCATACGCAGCCAGCGACATAGATGCTGTGAAGTTGACCCAGGTTTCTTTACTGACCACAGACAGATCAGGCCAAGTTGTACACAATGCCATCAAAGGTGAAACAATTCAGTTTAACGGTGTTGACTATTCTTACAGCGGAATTGCAGATGTAAAGGTGACATACGATGAAACAGCTGATATAACGACATACTCTATAAAAATCAGAGACGATATCAAATTCAGCGACGGACATGTGATGGATGCGGATGACATCATTTTTTCATGGTATGTTCTGTCTGATCCTGCCTACAGGGGTGATTCTCCCTTCAATACATGCGAAATAATTGGTATGAGAAATTACCGGTTAAACAACTCCAAAGCTGAAGAATTAGTTGTTACCCAAGATGAATTAGATAGAGAAATAACGAACCCAGGTGTACAGTCCAGGGCTGCCATTGAGCAATTTAATGCTGACTTTTTGGCTTCCGAGCTGGATTGGGTGAAGGGCCTTTACGACAATGCAAGCTACAAGAAGTATACCAATGCCTATCTGAACCCTAAGGATTTGTTTGCATACTTTTATAGTATTGATCAAACCTATGATTCTTCAAAGGCTATCGATGAAGCCCAGGTATTTGCAGACATCGTTGCACAGTATGGTACCGATTTTAAAACTCTTGGTAATAAGTCTAGTACAGATTTCATCCAGGATATCGAAGCCATTGTTGGCGAAATCCTGTTGAAGCAAAAATTAGATTCATCCGAAGGTAAAGAAGTACCCAACATCGAAGGTATCAGGAAGTTGAGCCAAACTGAAGTGGAAGTGAAGGCTAAAAGCTTTGAAGCCTCTGCTATATATAACATCTGTGGTATTCAGGTTGCACCACTGCATTATTACGGTGATGAAAAACAGTATGATTATGCCAACAACAGGTTCGGTTTTCCAAGGGGCGACCTTTCAATCATTGAAGCTAAAACTGCCAAACCCATGGGCGCTGGGCCGTATAAGTTCATCAAATATGAAAACAGGGTTATTTATTATGAAGCCAATGAAAACTATTATAAGGGAGTACCGCAGACTAAATTCCTGTGGTTTAAGGAACTCACCGATGATGAAATGATCCCGGGTATCGGCTCAGGCACTATCGATCTTGCATGCCAGGCCAGTGAAAAGTTTAGCGAGCTCAAAGCTTACAATTCTAATGGGGAGATTACTGGCGATGTTACTACTACCAGGCCCATTGATGAACTTGCTTACGGCTATATTGGTATCTGCGCAAAGAACGTGAACGTTGGCGGGGTCCCGTCCTCCATGGCCAGTAAGAACTTAAGAAAAGCTTTTGCCACTATTTTCTCCGTGAACCGTGATGCTGCTATCGACTTCTATTACGGTGATGCTGCTTCAATCATCAATTATCCCATTTCAAATAGTTCCTGGGCGGCTCCGCAAAAGTCAGACGCAGGCTACCAGATGGCATATTCCACAGATGTGAATAAAGCACCGATTTATACTTCAGATATGTCAGGACAGGCAAAGCTTGATGCAGCATTGAAGGCTGCAATTGGCTTCCTTAAAGCTGCAGGCTTCACCTTTGATGAAACCAGGGGCCGGTTTACGGCTGCTCCTGCCGGTGCAAAGCTGGAATATGAAATTATCATTCCAGCTTATGGTGTTGGTGCTCACCCTGCATACGCAGTACTTACCGATTCTCGTGACCAGCTGAAAAAAATTGGTATAACGCTCAAGATCAAAGATATACCCGAAGCCAATGTTTTCTTGGATTCCCTGAACGCACTGACACAGGAAATGTGGGCAGCCGCATGGAGTGCTCCGGCTAACATGGATATATGTTCTGTATATCACAGCTCCAACACTGTAGATGGTAAGGAACCAAAGAGTAACTACTACTACATACGAGATCCTAAGCTGGATGAAGCGATTCTGTCCGCAAGGCAGAGCTTGGACCAGGCCTACAGAAAGGCAACCTACAAGAAAGCACTTGATATCATTCTTGATTGGGGTGTTGAAATACCGACCTATCAAAGGCAGAACATGGTTGTTTTCAGCAAGCAGCGGATCAATACGGACACAATAACCCCAGATATCACAGCCCATTGGGATTGGATTCAGGAAATAGAAAAAGTAGAAATGAATCAATAATCAATAAGCCATTATCGAATTCAGAAGTTTAGGCCCGTGAAAACGGGCTTTTAAATTTTATACCATTACTGAACAACAAACAACGAATCTATTTTACATGTTCATTGTGTATAAATATGGCATACATACCGATGCGTGTTAGAATTAGACAATCGCTTTGATTTATTGATTGAGTATGGTATATTATACCCATGATTTTTATCCGGAGTATGTGTAATGAGTGGAAAAGTGATGTTAACAGAGTTGCAGAATAGAATGAATGCTTTCAGGGCCAAAATGCTAGCCGTTGACCCTGATTGGCAGCTTGCTGTGATTATCAGCAAGATCAACCAGTACTATTTCACCGGAACCATGCAGGAGGGCATGCTGCTCATCCCGAGGGAGGAGCAGGCACAGTTTTTTGTAAGGCGAAGCTTTCAAAGAGCCGTGGATGAATCAGTGTTTCCAGTGATTCATTCCATGGAAAGCTATAGGGATATGGCACAGGCGTATGGAAGCTTTCCGCCGGAGGTTTATCTGGAAACCGAATTTGTTCCATTGGCCATGCTGCAACGCATCCAGAAATACTTCCCCTTTCAAACTGCAAAATCAGTAGAACCCGTCATCAACGCGGTCAGAGCCATAAAAAGCGATTATGAGCTTACTTTGATGCGCGAATCAGGCAGAGTACACCAAAGGGTTCTGGAACAAAGAATCCCGGGGATTCTCAGAGAAGGAATGAGCGAAGCCGAGCTTGCCTCCGAGCTATATAATATCCTGGTTCAGGAAGGTCATCAGGGTGTTTCGCGGTTTGGCATGTTTGATACCGAAATGCTATTAGGTCACATTTGCTTTGGAAAAAGCTCCATTTATCCCACCTTCTTTAACGGCCCTGGTGGAAATTATGGGATGAGTGCCTCAATACCATCGTTTGGCAGTCGAGAAAACAGGCTAAAATCAGGTGACCTGGTATTTATTGATATTGGTTGCGGTGTGGATGGGTACCATACGGATAAAACCATGACCTATGTGTTTGGCGGAGAACTGCCTGAGGAAGCAATCCAGGCACATCACAGATGTGTCGAAATTCAGAACCGGATTGCAGCGCTTTTGAAACCAGGAGCCATTCCGGAAGCCATATACAAATCCACTATGAACAGCCTGGATCAGAATTTTCTGAAAAACTTCATGGGTTTTGGAGACCGAAGGGTGAAGTTTCTGGGTCATGGAATCGGTCTGTTGATCGACGAAGTTCCTGTGATTGCAGAAGGGTTCCGGGAGCCGATGCAGGAGGGAATGGTATTCGCCCTCGAGCCCAAAAAGGGATTTGAAGATATCGGCATGGTAGGCATTGAAAATACCTTTATCGTTACCGCAGAAGGTGGGGAATGCATTACAGGGAATCATCCCGGACTGCTGCGTATATAATTTCCAACGAAATCTAAACAGTGCTCTGACAGGAAGCGGGTTCCAGGTTTCTTTAACAGGTCGCGCAAAGAGTGTGTTCCAGTGGGCACACGACTGATACTTGGATTTTGATTTGCAAAATCTTTTATTGTTTAACATACAAACAGGAAGCACAGTTCTTTGAGGCGCTGCTATGCAAGAGGTTAAGCTATTGGATAAAATCATCATAAACGACATAGAAATGACGATTCACAAAAAAAGAATTAAGAATGTCTATATTCGGGTCAAGCCACCAATGGGTGAGGTTCATATCTCTGCACCGCAGCGAATAAGTTTGCACCAAATCAAGCAATTCGCTAAAAGCAAAATAGATTGGATAGTAGCTCAAAGAGAAAAGTGTATGAAAACGATAGAAAATCAGCCAACCTATAGTTCCGGAGAGTATATTCCGTTTCAAGGTAGAATGGTAAAACTGGAGATTGTTAACTCAAAGAGAAGAATGGTGGAAATTGACCAAGAGAAAATAATAATGCATATCAGTGAGAATAGCACTGTGGATCAGAAAAAAAAGGCGTTGGATGATTGGTACCGAAAAATGATGTTGTTGGAAGTTCCCGTACTGGTTGAAAAGTGGCAGAAAATTCTTGGTGTGCGAGTATCCGGTGTGGGTATAAAGAATATGAAAACACGCTGGGGTTCCTGCAATGTAAAAACAGGAAAGATATGGTTAAATCTTCGATTGATACAGAAAGCCACACAGGCTATGGAATATGTGGTGGTTCATGAACTGGTTCATCTTCTTGAGAAAAGCCATAACCAGGTTTTTAAGAGGTATATGGATCATTTTCTGCCCCAATGGAGAACTATCCGAAAAGAACTGAACTCAGGATAATGACGCACCCACAAAATTCGCTATGAGCTTAATCCGGTGCATTTTTTCCTTCCCGCCAGTGCTTGCGGCAAAGGGAAATGTAGCTTTCATTTCCGCCTATCTGAACCTGCTCGCCCTCGAAAACGGGCTTTCCGTTGAGTAACCGTGTGTTCATGATAGCCTTTTTACCACACCAGCAGATAGTTTTAATCTCTTCTATGCTATCAGAAAAAGCCAGCAATGCTTCGCTGCCGGGAAACAGGTTTCCCTTAAAATCTGCCCTCAGGCCGTACGCAATGACAGCAATGCTTAAATCGTCTACAATGATGCAAAGCTGTAATACCTGCTGTCTTGAAAGAAACTGAGCTTCGTCGACAAGAATGCAGTGAATGGGGTGCTTTGCCAACTCTGACTGCACTTCCTGTAAAAGATTAGTATCTGCACTGATGAGGGTGGCCTCAGCTTCAAGCCCTATTCTTGAACGTATCCTGGAGGTGTTCTCGCGGTTGTCGATGGATGGTTTAAGTAAAAGAACGGTTTGACCACGCTCTTCATAGTTATACTTTACTTGCAGCAATTGCGTTGTTTTTCCTGCATTCATTGCTGAATACCGGAAATATAGTTTTGCCATGGTAACCCTCCGGTTGCTTCTGTTGCTATATCAATTCGGTACTGAAATATCTTTCAGCTCTGTCGCATAATATGGTCGCGATGTTCAAACCCGGACCATATTTTTTTGCTATCTGGATGCTTGCCCAGACATTACAGCCTGATGAAATACCCACCAACAGTCCCTGCTTCAGGGCAAGTTCCCTGGCGGTCTGTATCGCGTCCTCATCGGTCACCTCAATAACCGAGTCGATCAGGGAGGTGTCTAAAACAGGAGGAATAAACCCGTCGCCAATGCCCTGTATTTTGTGGAACCCCGGATGCTGCCCCAGCAAAGCAGATGCGTTTTTAGGCTCTGCAGCCACTATCAGGGCATTTGGATTTTTCTCCTTCAGAAATTTCCCGACTCCGCCCAGGGTACCGCCGCTGCCAACACCCGATACAAAGACGTCCACCTTTCCGTCCAACTGCTCCCACATTTCAGGTGCGGTGGTCATATAATGAATCTTCGGATTATTCGGGTTTTCAAACTGCATCGGTACGAACAGGGATGAATCAGCACGTTTTCTTCTATCCACTTCCTGTAGGGCTCCGTCCACATTCTTGTCGGCTGGGGTTAAAACCAGCTCCGCACCTAGGGCTTGAATAATTTTTTTTCTCTCTTCGCTCATATTTTCAGGCATGACGATGATCACTTCGTATCCTTTTTGAATACCTACCAAAGCAAGCCCAATGCCGGTATTTCCCGAAGTGGGCTCGATGATCTTCATGCCCTTTTTTAGAGCGCCAGTTCGCTCTGCCTCTTCGAGCATATATTTTGCGATTCTGTCCTTGATGCTTCCACCGGGGTTTAAAAACTCAGCCTTCCCGAAGATGGTGCAGCCTGTTGCTTTCTGCAGATCAATTAACTTGGTGTTCCCAATCAGATCCAGTACTCCGTAAGTTTGCATGTTATCCCTCTACTCCTGATTCGCCAAAAAAGTTTTCTTTGTTTTCAACCATTCTACCATAGATTCATCCTGTTTACCATATTCCAAATTCCTTTGAAATATTCAATCAAAGACTTAAGGCTAACAGATAAAAGATTATATTAGCCGTAAAAATGCGTGGTAGCTGTCATGAGCCAAGATTTTTTCAGCGGTATTGATTCAGTCAAACTAATCCAATATAATAGAAGTGGAGAAAATTCCTATATGACGTAAAAATATCAAATTCGACAAAAAACAACAAGTTTATCTTATATCAGTAGACAGCTTCAATGTAATTATAAAAGAATTTCCGTGAGAAAAGCACTGGTTCTTGTTTATGAAAGTTTTATGGTTATCATGTGAAGGAGAGTATAGTGAGTATGAATGATTTTTTTAACATGTTTGTGATGGAACACTCTCCCTATCTCCTGGTTGAAGACGGTATTGTAGTCTGTGCCGGTAAAGGATTGCTTGACTGCCTGGGCTACGCACGTGAGGAGCTGATGGGAATGAATGAGCTTGAAGTTCTTGATATGTTCCTGGGAAAAAGCAATCATTCCCTTTTGACAGAGTTACATAGCACTTATCTAATGTATGCGAAAAATGGGCAAGCATTTTTTTTCAACGTATTTTTCAGCGACGATGTCAGCAATCATCAACGCCTGTATATCTTCCAAAAAAAAGACAGCCTGTATGATAAGCAGGATCTTGGCATCATCTACCAGCTCATTTCAAACAGTCCTTTTGGAATAGCTGTTTTCAGTGTGCCGGATATTGTTCTTATCAATGCGAACCAATCCTGGCTTAATCGGCTGGATGAACCCTTTAACCGAAAGGAAAAGAGCATTGGAAAACATATTGGTCAGATCATGACGGGCTGGAAAAACAGCATGTTTGAAAACATCTGGCACACGGTCTTAAACTCGGGAAAGGCCTGCCACATGCCGGAATACCGTTATAGCGGCCTTAAAAAAGGATTGTCCTTCTGGAATATATCTCTCACCCCCATCTACGAGGAAGGCAAACTGACCTATTTCGTAGAGATTACCTATGACGTTACTGAAACTGTTTTAAACCGCAATAAGATCAAAATACAAAAGGATCAGTTGTTCAAGCAGTTTCAACAGTTTGAAACCGTTGTTGAAAATATGTCAGATGCACTTTTTATCATTTATAACGACTACAGCGCGGTATCCCTGAACCAAGAGGCAAAAGAAGTGCGGAATCTGTTTAATAATTTTCAATATAAAGAGGAGTGCCCGAAAGATATCTGCTATTTCGACTATATGGGTAATCCCATTTCTTTTCATAATTTATCTGTTTTCAGGCTGTTGAAGGGGGAGCAGCTGAAAGCTTCCCGCATAACTGTCACCACACCTGAAGCTACACACCATTTCAGTATTAGCGGCAGGCCTGTGTATGACGATTCCAAAAACATTCATTTCTCCATCGTATGTATAAGGGATGTCACCACCCAGGTAGTTCAGGACAATTACATTCTGAATGTGGAAAAAGAAAAAAAAGAGAATCTTGAAAAGGCCATCGCCATCAAGGATGATTTTCTGACGCTGATTTCTCACGAGTTTAAAACTCCGCTCACAGTAATCGGTTCAGCCATACAGGCGCTGGAGCTTTTCTGCGGGAAGGAGCTTAGCGATAAGGCAAGACGCTACATTTCAATCATTAAGCAGAATTCATTACGGCAGCTGCGACTTGTGTCAAATCTTCTGGATATCACGCGAGGTTCGGCCGATCAAATCAGATTCTACAAAAAAAACATCGACATTGTTTCTGTTACACGACTTTTAACAGATTCGGTTAAAATATATGCTGCTCAGAAAAACCTTCAACTGTCCTTTGATGCTGACATCGGGACGAAAATGTTTTTTATCGATGAAGAGAAATATGAACGGGTTATTTTAAACATCCTGTCCAATGCGATTAAGTTTACTCCAAAGGGAAAAAGCATTCGTGTAAACCTTCATTATGAAGACGGTTATGTGGACATATCCGTAAGGGATGAAGGGGTGGGAATTCCAAAGGAAAAGCTTGCTGTGATCTTCGAGCGTTTCGGGCAGGTTGAAAACAGCCTTTCCCGGCAAGCCGAAGGAAGCGGAATAGGGCTATATCTGGTGAAAATGTTTGTTGAAAAAATGGGTGGCTGCATTTCAGCCTACAGTATACCTTTTGAGGGTACAACCTTTCTTGTTCGTTTGCCTGAAATGTCGGAAGAAGCCAACATAAGGGAAAATGAACATGATGAACTTGATAACAAGAGAATCATCTCCATGATGAATATTGAGTTTTCCGACATATATCTTTAACACAGCAGTTTTTTGAATGATTTGCAAGCAGTTACTCCCCCCCGGTTTATGAACCGGTTTGGCATGGGTGTAATAGCTTGCGCTATTATATCCTTTAGGATAGAATGTCATTAAAGAAACCTCAATAACAAACGAGGTACAGTTTACCTGAGGGTGGCTAAAATTATCGCAAAAAAGGTAGAAGTTCAGACAATGGATCTATCATGATGCGTTTCCGGGTTTTCCAGCCGGTTCCTGATTCAGCTTATTTTTATACAATACCGCATTTTTTGAAAAAACAGCGGGCGATAAAATCCTTTGGGATGGGGGTACAACAATGAAGAAGAAAATCAGGTTTCTAATCTTTCTTTTGATAGGCCTTGCAGGCATTCTGGACACAGTCATGGTCAGGGTTTTTGTACAGGGCATGGATTTAGGGACTATCCTGCCTGCGGTTATTGGATCAATTTTTATCATATTCGCCTTTAAACCCTATTGGGAGAAGTATCTTAAAAAAGTGAACCCATTTCTGAGAAAAACCGTTTATTGGTTTTTTTTGCTCTTTCTTGTGATCTTTTTCGTCGCAGAAGGTTGTATTATTCTTGGGAGTTTTTATACACCCATTCCTGAAAAACAACCCGAATATGTTATTGTTCTTGGTGCGGGGATCAAGGAAGATGGCAGCCCCACACTGTCATTGGTGAACCGTTTGGAGCGCAGCATAACCTATGCTGCCCAATACCCGGGCACAACCATTGTTGTCTCGGGCGGGCAGGGAAGCAATGAACCCATGCCCGAAGCCCAGGCGATGGCGCAGTACTTGAGCAGCAGGGGGGTGGAGGCAAACAGGATCATCATTGAGGATAAATCTACAAGCACCATGGAAAATTTTAAATATTCAAAGGAACTGATTGGGGATCAGAAAGAAATTGCGTTTATCACCAATGACTTTCATATCTTTCGCTCTTCGATTCTAGCCGGAAGAAATGGTTTTAAGGCATATGGGTATGGAACACCCACCCCTGCTGTTGTGCTGGTTAATAGTTATATCCGTGAATTCTTTGCACTGTTCAAATCGCTTGTGTTTGATTTTTAGCCGGTTCCAACGCGTGCTCAGAATGAATCGTTCCTGGTTTAATCGGTTCTTTCCTTCATTAATGTATCCAGTATTTCTGAATAGACCAGCTGTGGAGAAATCGTCCAGTTCCTGCATATGTTGCGCGCTTCCTCCCTGGAACCAGCTGCCAGCTTCACTTCCAACAATGTAAAATTGTTCTCCCTGATTTTACAGGTAACAGTATAACTGTTTTCATCTTCCGGAATGTAGTCGGCAGTAATAAAGGTTTCCATACGGACATTTTTACGCAGGGAGGGGATGCTGTCTTCGAGGCGTTTCTTTAGGCCCGCAGGAAGAATGGACTGAAACATATCCAGCACCTGCAAGCCTTTGTCATTGATCCCATAGTATGCACAGCCCTGGTCTTTACTGACAGTTACCAGGCCTTCCTCGATCAAATCACTTAAATACTGCTGAAAAAAGAAATAGTTCATAAACCTGTTTTCCAGGATAATCTTCACAAGCTGAATGCTGCCAACAGGCATCTCCAATTTATGGATTAAGTAAAGGATGAATATTTTGTTTTCAGCAATTTCCGAGGGTTCATCCAATAAAAACATAGCTCCTCCAAAGCGGGATGGTTCATGCTGATAGCCTGTGAAACATTATAACACAGCACTGATGGAAATGGTATCCCTGTGGGGATGCAGCAGAAATGCGATGTGTAAAAAATTGATTTAATAA
>JAGOJH010000001.1 GCA_017995215.1 Thermoclostridium sp. | reverse complement strand
GTCCCATGTACACAGCCTTTACCGAAGGAGTGATGCTCTCAAAATCCTGCTTCAGAATATATCCCTTGGCCCCGATTTGAAAGGCCCTGGCTATATATTCATTATCGGAAAAGGTGGTCAGGAACAGGATCTTCGCGGCCTTATCCTGTGCCAGAATTTCTTCGGCTGCCTCTATTCCTGTCATGCCGTCCATTCTGATGTCCATCAGCAGAACATCGGGGTTCAGCCTGAAGTAGAGCTCAACCGCCTGGCGGCCGCTGCTCCCCGTCCCTGCCACTTCAATTTCCGGATCGGCCTCAAGAATGGTTTTCAACGAAGCCGACACAAGCCTGTCATCATCTACCACCAGTATTCTCATGGAGTTCCCTCCTTCGGAACGGAAATAAAAATTTCAAAACCATTGTTTGTTAAAATATTGATGTTGCCATTCAACGCTTCGATCCGATCGGTCATATTCTTCAGCCCCAGGCCATCACCAGTATCGGAATTTCGAATAGTTCCATTATCCCGGATGATCAACTGGTATAGCGCTGGGTGTTCCCTGAGCACAACAGACACGGCAGTTGCGTCTGAGTGCCGAATGACGTTGGACAGCGCTTCCTTTACCACCGCAATGAACGCCGCTTTTACCTTTTTGTCGGGGTTTGCGTTGATCTGATAATCACAGGTCAGTTCACAAAATATGAACCCACCTGTTATCTCCCTGATTTGTGCTTCCAAATCCACTGATTCGTCATAGAGTTGGTGGACGCTGGCTCGAATGCTGTTCATAGCCTGGTTCAGGGTATCTTTCAGGGTTTTCAGAGAACCTGCTATCTTTTCATCTTTGTTGATGGTGATCAGCGCACCAGACTGTAAAATCGCACTGGACAGCAGATGGCCTACATTGTCATGAATTTCCCTGGCGATACGGTTACGCTCATTCAGCGTGGCATTGCTCAGCTCAAAATCCTGCTTTTCAACCAGAGCCTTGTTTTGTTGATTCAAAATCATGGTCAATTCCCGGGCTTCATCAATTAAATCGTTGTGTTTGGAACGCAGATTCGACTGAGTTTTGGTTCGGTACCTGAGCAGTGATGAAACCAGCAGCACCGTAATAATTATAAGGGTTGATTGCCAGTTGGAGGACTGCAGAGAAAGAACCAGTGGAACGATGGCAATCAGATTATAATACTGGTATTTGCAAAACAACATATCATAGGCGATCAGCGGCAAAAAAACAATTAGCTGCGGAAAAAAGCAGGTCAGGATGGAAAAAACTGCGGATAAAGCAGTATAAAGCTTTTCTGCTTCGAAATAGCTTAGAAATGCGCTAAAAATAATAGGGATCAGGATAATGACCACATTTATCTCGAAGCTGGTTTGTACCAGATAAATCATCAAACAGCAAATAAACAGGATTATTTTATCAGTAGTAGCGGCTGTGTATCGCATAATTCCTCACATTTATCACCGGAACCATCAATAGAATTCCTGCTTTGAATGGAACCGTTCCAGCCACTCACACCAGTGGCTTACAGCCTCATCTTACCATTTTTTCGCAACCTGTACAACACGAGATTTTCACCGGCAGCTATGAACCAAATGACATTTGTCATTTCCGATTGTGATTCGGTTCACTTACAAATGACACCCTTATCAAAGTATGATAGAAGCATCACAGGATGGAGGTCATTAAAATGATTATTAAAGCAACAGATCTTGTAAAGCGTTTTGGAGACTTGGTCGCACTGGATCACCTGTCCTTCTCGGTAAAGGAAGGTGAAATATTTGGATTGCTCGGGCCGAACGGCTCTGGAAAAACCACTGCAATCAACTGTATCTTGTCCCTTCTGAAGTACGACAAGGGCGAAATTGAGATTTTCAATAAACCCATGTCACCGGACGCCTATTCCATTAAGCGCGATATTGGCATTGTGATGCAGAACGTAGCGGTGTATGATGAGCTGACAGTTTACGGCAACATTGATTATTTCTGCGGTCTGTATGTGAACGATAAGACAGAACGCAAAAAGCTGGTACAGGAGGCCATCGAGTTTGTGGGTCTGGAGGAATTCACTAAATTTTATCCGAAGAAGCTTAGCGGTGGTTTACTGAGAAGATTGAACATAGCTTGCGGCATCGCCCATAAACCAAAGCTGATCATTCTGGATGAACCCACCGTAGCCGTTGACCCGCAAAGCCGCAATAAAATTCTGGAAGGAATCCAAAAGCTGAATGAACAGGGAGCAACCGTGATATATACCTCCCATTACATGGAGGAGGTTGAGCAGATTTGCACCCGGATCATGATTCTGGATAAGGGCAGATCCATTGCCACTGGCACGAAGGATGAGCTGAAAGCCATGATTACACTGGGCGAGAAAATAACGATAGAATCCTTCAGCGTATCCGACCAGCAGCTTGCTGCTCTTAAAAAAGTGCCCGGCATCACATCGGTGCAATACAAGGGAAACCAACTGGTGATTAAATCTGGAAAAGGAAAAAACAACCTGGAGACCGTACTTGAATGCATCAAACGGGAAGGGATTCAATTCGGAAAAATTTATTCAGAGCTTCCCACACTCAATGACGTGTTCCTGGAAATCACCGGGAAAGAATTAAGGGATTAAGGGGGAAATCAAATGTTTGCTCATGTTTTCAAATATCGATTAAAATGCCTCCTGCGTGATAAATCAACCATCTTCTGGACCATGCTCTTCCCGCTGATGCTTGCAACCTTCTTCCAGCTTGCGTTTTCCAACCTGACCACTGGTGAAAAGTTTACGGCAATCAATATTGCCGTCGTGGACAATACCGCCTGGCAGGAAAATGAAAGCTTCCGGCAGGTGATGGACGAGGTGTCCACTGGCGAAGATCGTCTGTTCAACCTGACTGTGGTTTCCGCCGACGAAGCCGATAAGCTTTTAAAGGACAATAAAATTTCCGGATACATCCTCGCAGATGAGCCAATCCAATTGGTTGTGAGTATGTCAGGCATAAACCAGAGCATTATTAAAAGCTTTATCGACAACTACATGCAAAGCTCGGCTACATTTAAAAGCATTATGGCCGAAGATCCGTCGAAGGCTGCACAGCTTGCCAAAGTCCTGGGAGATCGGCAAACCTATGTCCGGGAAAACAAACTACCCGGTGGCGAGCCCAACTATGTTGTAAACTACTTCTATTCCCTGATTGCCATGTCGTGTTTTTATGGCGGATTTATGGGGATGCGTGAAATATCAGACATCCAGGCAAATATCTCCCCCATCGCCGCAAGGGTGAATGTAGCGCCGGTTCATAAGCTGAAAACCTTCGTATACAGCTCTGCAGCGTCCCTGTCGATTCTCTTCAGCGAACTGCTGATCCTGCTGGGTTATATCACACTTGTTTTGAAGGTTGAATTTGGCGGCAGAATCGGATATATCCTGCTGACAACCTTTATCGGTTCCATTGCCGGGTTGACCTTCGGGTCTTTTATCAGCGTCCTTGTGAAAAAGTCCGAGGGGGCCAAGGTAGGTATCCTCATTGCATCAACAATGATTTGCTCATTTCTGGCAGGAATGATGCAGCAAAGTATTAAGTTTCTCATCAGCCAGAAAATACCGCTGTTATCCTGGATAAACCCCCTGAACCTGTTGACCGATGCATTCTACAGCCTTTACTACTATGACACGCTGACAAGGTATGGTTTGAATATGATAATTTTGATAGGTTTTATCCTTGTCTTTGGTTCTGTAACCTATTTCATAATCAGGAGGCGGAAATATGCAAGTCTTTAAGCTTTGTATGAATATTATCAAAAAGAACCTGGGTATTTTGATAATTTATGTTATTGTATTCCTCACTGTCTCGCTCATCATGTCCGCCAATATGAACCAGGATTTACAAAAGGTTGCAGCCTTCAACCAGGACAAAACAAACATCGCCTTCATCAGTGAGGAAGACAGTACCCTGATTGATGGTTTCAAGGAAGAGCTCGGAAAAATCGCCAACTTTGTAGAGCTTCCCGATAAGACTGAGCAGTTGCAGGATGCGCTGTTTTTCCGGTCGGTAACCTATATTCTTCGTGTTCCGAAGGGGTTCACGGAGAGTTTTATGAGCGGGCAGGAGATTCAACTTGAGAAGACCATCCTGCCGGATTCCTTCAGCAATATGTACATCGATTTATGTATAGACAAATATTTCAATACTGCAAGAGTTTATATCACAAGCCTTGAAAGCATCACTCAGGAAGAGCTGGTTGCCCATCTGAAAGCGGATCTGGCTGAAAGTGCTTTGGTAGAAACAAAGACAAATGGTGAGAAAAAAGTAAGTAACAGCACTGCAAATTACTTTTACAACTACCTCTCCTATTCCCTGCTTTCAGTCATCATCCTGGGCATGAGCGCCCTGATGCTGGTTTTCAACAACCGTGACCTGAAGCTTCGAAATGGATGTTCACCCATCCCGGCCACCAGTATGAACCTGCAATTTGTGCTGGGAAACCTGGTGTTTACATTCGCATCCTGGCTGCTGATGATTCTGCTTTGCTTCGTGGTAAACTTTAAAAACAGCTTTAACCTGAATACGGTTTACTTCATCCTGAACTCCTTTGTTTTTGCACTTTGCAGCGCCAGTATCAGCTATTTGATTGGCAACCTGATCAAAAGCCCGAATGCAGCATCGATGATTTGCAATGTCGTAGCTCTTGGCCTCAGCTTTATCAGCGGCACATTTGTACCGCAGGAGCTGCTGGGAGGTCCGGTACTGAAAATCGCCAGCTTTGGCCCTTCCTACTGGTTTATAAAAGCCAATAATGCTATAGCAGAGCTATCCCAGTTTGATTATACGCACCTGAAGCCGATTTTCTCTGACATGCTGATTCTGATTTGCTTCACAGTGGCCTTCTTTTCAGTAGCCCTTGTTATTGGAAAGAAACGCAGATACGCTTAAAATGAGTTGAATAAAGTATAGATTGTGACAAAAAGAGTTAAGGGAGCATATCCCTTGCCTCTTTTTGTTTTTTGTTCAAAACATAGAAAAAGGGGGTCTGTTATTCCGGAAACCCCTTTCATCAACCGCTGCTTTTTGCTCTATTTGTCTGTCTTGGATTTTCGCAGATATCACATGTCCGAAATTTCCGGATAACCTGTTCGGATGTTTTTACTTGTCCCACCAACCCATTTATCTTTATGTACAAACCGTATTACAATACGATATAAAATGTATCCCAATGTCCCGCCAAAGGTATTCAGCAGCACATCATCGATATCCGTAACCCCCACTGCGGTAATATATTGCAAACTCTCTATCAGAATGGTTGTAAACAAAACTGTAATTAGAACCTTCATGAAGCTGTTCATTTTTCTAAAGCAAACAGGCAGTAAAAACCCAATCGGAACAAATGCCGCAATGTTACCAGCAATATTTACGATCATGTCCCGTAAATTGCTGGAGTGAAAAATATAATGAAAAATTGTTTCCATTGGTATGATGCACACGCTTCGACACCTGATGTCTCTCCTTCCAAACCGGCTGTCCAGTAGTGTAAAGTATCCCAAAAAAATTAAATATATTATGAAAAGTACGAAGCACAAGCTCTTCATGCTTTTCTTCATCCTGTTATCGTTGGTTTCCATATTTTCTCCCTTTACCGTTTTTTATTAGTCGCCTATGGTAATAATAGACGTTGGTATCTTGTATTTGTTCCAGAAAACGACATAAGCACCCAGTTCCACAGAGTTTTATGGAGACTTAAATGCAGTTTTATGGATCTGCCCATAATTCTTGAAGTCAAATAGAACAGTCTCCGTGACTCACCTGTCTGACATTGTACTATAGTTCAAGAGTTACATGAAATAGCCACATTTTTTGTGAGAATAAGAACAGTTGATTCGTACAATCCTAAATAGGGATTTGAAATGTTCCGGTGAATGTCCCAAAGCTTTGGCCGAAGCATCAGCGGTGAGCATTATAAAGGAATTTTTTATTACAACCGGCTGAAGTGGTTGGGTGAAAAGGATTATGAGAAATATGAGAACCGAGCGGGTAATCGTGCCAAGAATGCCGGACGGTCTGGTTTTACACAGTTACCAGCAGCTGGCAATTGAAGAATGGGCCAAAAGAGGTTACCGCGGGATTTTTGATATGGCTACAGGCACGGGTAAGACCTTCACCGGCCTCGCTGCAGTTGTTAAGCTCAGCGAGCATTGCAATGATGAGCTGGCTGTTCTTATCGTATGTCCGTACCAGCATTTGGTTGAGCAATGGCTTGAAGATATCGTGAAATTCAACATGCGACCTGTCGTAGGGTACTCGGCTTCATGCCAAAAAGACTGGAAAAGGCGACTACGGGATGCTGTTATTGCATATAACCTGGGTGTGCGCAAACACTTTTGCCTCATCACGACAAATGCTACATTTTCATCGAATGATGTGAAAGAACAGATTCATTCTCTGAAGGGCAATGTTCTGCTGCTGATTGATGAAGCACACAACTTCGGTGCTGAAAACCTGAGTAAAGCGCTGAATCCAAAAATCCCTTATCGGCTGGCACTTTCAGCAACACTGGAGAGGCATGGAGATGAAGAAGGAACCAAAAAACTGTTTGCCTATTTCGGAGAAAAATGCATTGAATATTCCCTTGAACGTGCCATTCAGGAAAATAAATTAACACCCTATTTTTATCATCCGGTGGATGTTTATTTCAATGAAGATGAACTGGAAGCCTATAAAGCTATCACGAAAGAATTGGTAAAACATTGCTCGCGGGACCATGCGGGAAAGTATGTGGTTGATGAATATGGCAAGCTGCTGCTGATTAAAAGGGCAAGAATTGTTGCAGCTGCGACAGGCAAGATATCCATTCTGGCAAACCTGATGAAGGAATATAAGCACGACAAGCATATTCTTGTTTATTGCGGTGCAGCTACGATGCATGATGTGGATTATCATGACGGACTGGCCAACGTGGAAGAAATGCGTCAGGTTGATGTTGTGGTTGCTTTACTGGGGAATCGTCTGGGCATGAGAATATCAAAATTTACTTCGGAGGAAACCGTGGAGGAACGGGAGCGTCTGAAGGCTGAATTCACAGCCGGTCAGCACCTGCAAGCCCTTGTTGCCATCCGGTGTCTGGACGAAGGTGTGAATATTCCCAGCATTAAAACGGCCTTCATTCTGGCCAGCAGCACAAACCCAAAGGAGTATGTTCAGCGCCGGGGACGTGTGCTTCGCAAATATGAAGGAAAAAATTACGCTGTCATATTCGACTTCATTACCCTGCCAAGGCCCCTTGATGAAGTAAGGAGCCTCACGTGGGAAGATTTGAAGTGCGATTTGTCCCTTGTAAAAAAGGAAATCACGAGGATGAAGGATTTTGCAGCCATTGCTGAAAATCCATCTGATTCAGACAAGCTGATGAATGCGATTGAAGAAACCTACAGCCTGTACAAAATAGGAGGAGAAAATGATGTCCTTTAACGAAACCGAAATGAAGCTGGATGAAAAAAAGCTAAGTCGGATAAAGTTTCGCATCTTTAACGCTGAGAGGGAAAACATAAAAACCCGAGCTGAAACCGAGGGTGAGATGATTGACAAGATCAGAAAAATCATCGAAGAAGAGGTGAGAAAATGCTATTAAGATCCATTAAACTGAAAAATTTCAGGCAATATTCCGGAGAGCATCTCATCACCTTTTCCTGTGACAACCGTCGGAATGTAACGGTTATCCTGGGGGATAACACAAGCGGCAAAACTACACTTGTACAGGCATTTAACTGGGCATTATACGGAACGGCCGCTTTTACGACGAAGGACTTTCTATTGAACATGGATGTCGCCAGAGATTTGGCATTGAATGAACTGGCTTTGGTTGAGGTCGAGATTTGTTTAATGCACGACAATGTGGACTATATCATCACAAGAACGCAAAAGTATATCAGCACCATCAAAGGTATGGACCCGCTCCAATCCAATGTCAAGGTATCTTACAAGCAGCCTGACGGGCAGATTGAGACCATGCGAGCCGTGGCAGTTGAAAGCACCATCAGCAAAATCCTGCCGAAGGATCTGTCCGGTTATTTCTTTTTTGACGGTGAGCGCATCGGCAATATCAGCAATAAGCAGGATGTTACCGAAGCTGTAAAAATCCTTTTGGGGCTTTCGGTTCTTGACAATGCGATGCGGCATCTAAACCCCAATGTAAAAGCAAGCGTTGCAGGGAAATTGAAAAGCAGTATGGATATAGAAGGTAATCAGAAAGCAGCGGACGCTTTACAATGCATGAACAGAGAAATGGAGCGCAAGCAGTCAATCAATCAGAAGATCGAAAATATAAAGAATGAAATTGGGCATTATGAAGAAAGAAAGCAGCAGCTTGGCGAAATATTAAAAGAAGAGCAATCCACCGCATTGTATCAAAGAAGAAAGGAAGAGCTTGAGCAGATTATAAAAAGTGAAACGAAATTCCACGAAGAGGCCTCCAGGCGCATGATCCAGGATTTTAACACCCATGCAGTCGCCTTTTTTTCGCAGCCCCTGATGAAAAATGCCATGGCATTTTTGAAGTCAATCAATATGGCAGATAAAGGTGTGGAGGGGATGAACGCTTCGGCGATCCATTTCCTGATTCATCGGGGGTATTGTCTTTGTGGCTCTGAAATACAGGAGGGCAACGATGCCCACAGGCATCTTCTGCATGAACTTGATTTTATACCGCCACAGGCAATAGGAACCCTCATCAGAAACTATCTGAAGGACATGGGTTTTTACGAGAACCATGCAAAGACATTTTATGAAAATATCCAAGGCCGATACGAGGACATGTATCGGTATAAAACCCGGATCCAGGACAGTGAAGAAGAACTGGAAGAGATCAGCAGCAAGATACAGGGTAAGGCAAACGCTGCAAAATACGAGCAGGAGCTAATCGAAATCCGGGAAAGGCTGAAACGGTTTTACGAGGAAAAGGAGAAAACAATCAAGGAAAGTGGTGCCTGTGACAATGAGCTGGAGCGGTGTAAAAAAATATATGCCAGCAATGTGACAGCATCTGAAAAGAACAAACAAATCCTGGAATATATCCAGTATGCTGAGAATATTTACGATTGGATTCGCAGCTCATATTCAGCCAGAGAGCTCGAATTAAAGGAAAAGCTGGAGAACAAGGTAAATGAGATTTTTAAGAAAATGTACCATGGGCATAGGAAAGTGGTGATTGATGACAGATATCGGGTGTATTTGCTGACCGCCTATTCGGATGAGGATGTTAAAACCGATGAATCCAGGGGGCTTGAAACCGTTAAGAACTTTGCTTTTATTGCCGGGCTGGTGGACCTTGCGCGTGAGAAAGTTACAGGCGGCACAGGTGAAAACGAGGCAGAACTGAGTTCGGAGCCTTATCCGCTGGTGATGGACGCCCCCTTCTCGAATGCGGATGAAATTCACGTGAGGAACATCTCTAAAATATTACCAGATATAGCAGAACAGGTGATCATGGTTATCATGTCAAAGGATTGGTCTTATGCCGAAAAAGTGATGGACGACAGGGTCGGCAAACGCTATATCCTGACCAAGGAATCTGAAACGCTGACCCATGTAAAGGAGTTGAACAGCTGATGTTTGAGCGGGATTATGAACTAAAGGGCAAGCATGCCACTTATACAAAATATCTGCGGGATACTGCAGGATTATTTGTGCGCTTTATTGATGTTTACATGGTTGCGGCAGTCATCGGGTTTCTTCACGGGCGCAGGGCCGAAAGGGATACGGGAGGCAATGACGCCGCGAAGATGTTTGCGGACCTTTTTATTGTTGAACGCGACAAGCTGGAGTTTATTTATCGTTTGATCATGCTGCTGGATACAACCACCGGACTGACTGCCGACCAGCGTGTTGATCGGGCGTTCAGGGACGATACCAATGAAGAGGCCATGAAGCGGAATATGCTGCTTTTCAATTCCTATGTACTTGGAGGCATGGAGATTCTTTACGAAAAGTTTTCAACCAACTGCACCACCAGTGATGACTATATCAATGCTCTGTTTGTTTATGTCACAGGCTTTAAAAATGAACTGGATGGGGTTTCTGAAGACGATTTGCTGGTGAAGCTATTGTAAGAACCTATGTCATTTCATATTGATCACAGGAATACACACATTCATTCAAAATGTCTGTTATTCCAAATGGCAATAAAATTAATCAGAATTTGTTGTTATCATATAAATGTGTATGAAGCTAAATGAGGACGGTTATTCCATGCTCAAGAGCACAGAAGAACCATCCTCTGGTGATCCGATTGTGTTTAAAGATCGTAATAAAGCCCAAATTCGGCCGGATGCGGGATCCGGCTAAAGTCCGCCAGTTCTTTTCTCTTTTTCTCGGTCCATATTTCCAGCAGGCGCCGGGAGAATACATCTCCCTCCAGCAAGAACTGATAATCATCTTCCAAAGCGTTCAACGCTTCCTCCAGGGTCTTTGGCAATGGTTTAATTTTTTCCTGCTCGCTTTTCGTAAGGTGATACAGGTTTACATCATAAGGGCCAAACCCGGCTTCAGAGGGATCTGTTTTTTTCATGACGCCATCCAGTCCGGCCATTAAAATTGCAGCAAAGGCATAATAGGGATTGCAGGTGGCATCCGGGTTCCGAATCTCAAACCGCTTTTGATCAGGTGTTTTGGCATAGCCTGGAATTCGGATGACAGCGCTTCTGTTCGAGGTGGCAAAGCAAATGCTGACCGGTGCTTCATACCCTGGAACCAACCTTTTATAGGAGTTCGTGCTTGGGTTCGTTAAAGCACACAAGGCTGGTGCATGCTTCAAAAGGCCTCCGATAAAATACAGCGCAGTTTTACTTAACCCGGAATAACCGTTACTGTCATAAAAAACAGGCTCACCGTTTTTAAACAGGTGCATGTGAACATGCATCCCGCTTCCTGCTTCACCAAACAATGGCTTTGGCATAAAGGTAGCACTCTTTCCACCGGCAAAGGCAACATTCTTAACGATATATTTAATCAGCATGGTTTTATCGGCCATCTCAAGCATTGGCCCGGGTTCCACCTCTATCTCCATTTGTCCGGGACCGCCTACCTCATGGTGGTGATACTTGATCTTAACACCGCACTGTTGCAGTAACAGACACATTTCACCACGCATATCATTTAAAATGTCATGAGGCGGAGTGATATGGTACCCACCCTTCAGCGGTATGGTATACCCGAGATTGTTTTGCGAATTACTGTTCCATTCTGCCTGCCTGGCGTCTATGCGAAAACCTGTGTGATGGGGAGTAACCTCATAACCGACCTGATCAAAAACATAAAACTCAAACTCGGGGCCTGTTTTCATCACATCGGCAATTCCGGTTTGTTTCATGTATTCCTGGGCTTTGAAAGCTACAGCTCGGGGATCCTGCTCAAACCTTCTGTGCTCGTTACCAATGACAAAAACATCACCGATCATGGACAAGGTAGGGTTTTGTGTAAGAGGCTCCAGAAAGGCTGATGCCAAATCGGGAATAAAAATCATATCGCTTTTTTCAATTGGAGCAAACCCGTAATTGGAACCATCGAAGCCAATACCGTTTTTAAGGGTGTCTTCGGTGAACCTTTCTGCCGGTATCGTAAGGTGCCGCCACCTGCCGAAAAGATCGATCATTTTAAAGTCAATCAGCTGAATTCGGTTTTGGGTACAATAGTCTTTGACTTGTTCGATTGTAGAAAACATCACAGACCTCCATAAGCAATATTCTTCACGACAAAACATGACAATAAACCAATTTCTATTATAGCAACGGAAGCGATTGTTCGCAATCGCAACACATAGGTTGCATAGGCGAGCAGCCAGGATGCATGGGCGAGCAGCCAGGATGCATGGGCGAGCAGCCAGGATGCATGGGCGAGCAACAAGCTTTAGCTTGTGACCAGCCAAGCAAAGCTTGCGACCAGCCCCAGTTACAAGGTTCTTACCGCTATGCGGTAAGAACCTTATAGTCACATATTAACAACTAATCAATTATCGATTTTCCGAAGTAAAAATAAAAATATTGAAATACCTTCCACTCGTCTGTATAATTATACAGAGTAGATTAATAATCTGAGGGAGGAAAAATCATGACGGGTGACAGATTACAGATGCTCATTGCGATGGGCGCATATATGATCCTGGTGATATTGATAGGATTGTACTATGCAAAACGAGCCAATGAAAGCAGCAGCAACTTTTTCCTGGGAGGAAGAACGATAGGACCATGGTTCACAGCCTTAAGTGCAGAAGCATCAGACATGAGCGGTTGGCTTCTAATGGGGCTGCCAGGCGTTGCTTACTGGTTAGGGTTTAGTGATGCAATATGGACCGCCATCGGGTTGGCTGTGGGTACATATATCAACTGGCTGCTTGTGGCAAAAAGGCTCCGCAACTATTCCGCTATCTCTGGTGATTCCATCACCATACCCGATTTCTTAAGCAATCGTTTTAAGGAAAAAAAGAAAATTATCATGATTGTCGCCGCTTTATTCATCCTTGTGTTCTTCACCGTATATGCTTCAAGCTGTTTTGTTACGGTGGGTAAGCTTTTCAGCGCTTTGTTCGGTTTGAATTACCAGCTGATGATGCTTGTAGGCGCGGCTTTCGTTATTTTTTATGTCATCATCGGAGGTTTTCTGGCAGAAAGTGCCTCCGACTTCATGCAAGCACTGGTGATGATTTTTGCACTGGTAACCATTTTGGTGGTGGGAACGGTTTCGGCTGGAGGTATTGGTAACGTTGTCAATAATATTAAACAAATCCCCGGGTTCTTTGATTTCTTCGGAATTGCAGCGCCCAAGCTGGCAGACGGCGTTCAGGTGTTAAACGCGCAGAACCAGCCCATTTTTGGGGAAGCAGGAAAATATGGTTTCCTGACAATCCTTTCAACCCTTTCGTGGGGTCTGGGTTATTTTGGTATGCCCCAGGTATTACTTCGCTTTATGGCCATTAAAAACCCCTCTGATCTTGGTAAGTCCAGAAGAATTGCAACGGTTTGGTGCGTTATTTCTCTTTTCGCAGCAGTTGCCATCGGTTTGATCGGCAGAACCCTGTATCCGTCAGCCTTGCTTACCGCCAGTGCTGCTGAGAGCATTTTTATTGAAATGAGCAGGAACCTGCTGCCACCATTGCTTGCAGGCCTTGTTATGGCTGGCATTCTGGCTGCAACCATCAGTTCTTCCGATTCTTACCTGTTAATTGCTACCTCGTCCGTGGCTAAAAATATTTACCATGGTATTTTGAAGAAAGATGCCACCGACAAACAGGTTATGACTATTTCAAGAATAGTGATGCTTCTGATCGCGGTTGTTGGTGTTATTATCGGCCTTGATGAAAACAGCATCATCTTTCAAGTGGTTGCTTTTGCCTGGGCAGGCTTTGGTGCAACTTTTGGACCAATCGTCCTGTTCTCATTGTTCTGGAAAAGAACGACCAGAGGCGGCGCTATCGCGGGCATGGTTGCCGGCGGATCGATGGTATTCATTTGGAGACTTCTGATTAAACCCATTGGAGGGGTATTTGGCATTTATGAGCTGATGCCGGCGTTTATTTTCTCCTGCATCGCCATTGTCGTTGTTTCTATTCTTTCCAGGGAACCTTCAGCAGAGATTCAGAATGAATTTGAACAAGCCAAATTGGGCTGATCTATAACGAGTAGAAATCTTTTTAGTGGGGGACGGTTTAGAATCTTGAACCGTCCCTTTCTGTTTCCCGTTTTATATGACTTCGCGGGATAATGGGGACAGGTTTCTAAAACATAGACAAGCTTTTTTGCTGGAAATATTGTTGACATCCATTCCCATCTCAATGTATACTTTCTCTATAGTGATTGTATTCTATGTAGAGGATAAGGAGATCGTTATGAAAAAGTTCCTGGTAATTCTTCTTGTATTATGCTTTTTGGCCGCAAGCATGGCGGGTTGCTCCCAAAAAACAAACACTACAGCCACGACGACGATCAGGATTTCCGGTGCGTGGGCGCTTTATCCGATGATGCTGGTTTGGGCGGATGAATATATGAAAATAACTCCTGTAGTGATAGAGGTCTCCGGCGGAGGAGCCGGCAAGGGCATGACCGATGTATTGAGCAACCAGGTGGATATCGGCATGGTATCACGCCCGATAAAACAGGAAGAGCTCGATCAGGGTGCTTTTTACATCGCTGCGACAAAAGATACGGTGCTGGGTGTCCTCCATGAGAATAACCCCGTTTATGCGGATATTCTTGAAAAGGGCCTGTCCCAGGAGGAGCTGCGGAAGATATTCATGCGTGAGACCACGCAGTGGGGCGATATATTCGGAAAAGATCTGGAAGATGACACCATCGTCGTTTATAGCCGATCCGATTCTTCCGGTGCTGCCGCCGTATGGGCGGACTATTTAGGTAAATACACCGAAGCTGATCTGCAAAACCATTCGGATTCCAATGTCAGCGGTGACCAGGCTATTGCGGCCGGTGTTCAAAGTGATAAAAACGCCATCAGCTTTACAAATCTAAATTACATCTTTAATGCAGAAACCGGTGGATATATTGAAAACCTGCGTCCAATACCGATTGATTTGAATGATAATGACCTGTTGGATGATGCGGAAAATTTCTATTCCGACAAAAGCAGCTTCTTGAAAAATGTAGCTGCTGGTGTTTATCCGGCCCCGCCTACGCGGGAGGAATTCCTGGTTGCAAATAAAGAGTTCAAAGGCCCTGTTCTTGATTTTGTGAACTGGATACTGGCCGACGGGCAGAATATCCTGGAGGAAAACGGATACATCCAGCTTACCGATGAAGAGAGAAAACGCGAAGTTTCTATACTTTCCAAAGGAAGCAGGGATTAAAACCCTGCTTAAAGCCTGCAAGCAAAAAGTTACAGATTTCCTGCTCTTTTACAGCCTTGCTAAAGAATCTGCAAGCAGGTAGAAGCACATACAGTAACAAAATTCGTATAAGGGGTTCAAATGCAATCTATAACCAGACAAAAGCTTGATAAAATAAGCAAAGCTGCAATGCTTACATTCGTCATAGCCCTGTTCACTTTACTGATTGCCCTGTTCATCATGCTGGTGCAGCGCTCACAGCTCATACTGGGCAAGAGTTCCCTGCAGGAGCTGCTGTTCTCGTCAGTATGGGATCCGCAGAAGGGTGCTTACGGCTTTTTCCCGGCCATCGTCGGGACGTTTGTGGTGACCTTCCTGGCCATGATCATCGCCATTCCCCTCTCCCTGCTGTGCTCCATTTATATCTCCGAGTACGCTGCGAAAGGGATGAAAACCACCTTCCAGTCCTTCATTGATGTGCTGGCGGGCATTCCGTCGGTTGTTTACGGGCTTTGTGCCCTTTTGGTACTGGTACCGTTTGTAAGGGATACCCTCGCACCGTTGTTTCAGGTGAAAACAACAGGCATGTGCGTATTCACGGCAGCATTGGTTTTAGCGATAATGGTCATTCCCGTTATGATTTCAATATCGGTGGAGTCGCTGCGTGCACTTCCGGTTGGGCTGCGTGAACAATTTTTGTCCCTTGGGGCTACCAAGCTGCAGTTGGTGGAAACCGTTCTGCTGCGGGCTGCTGGGCCCGGGATTATTTCCGGTATTATTCTGGGGTTTGGCAGGGCTTTTGGAGAAACCATGGCCGTTGCGATGGTGATCGGAAACAAGAATATCCTTTCAACCTCCCTTTTCTCTCCGGGCCAGACATTGCCCAGCCTGCTGATTGGCAGCTTCGGCGAAATGATGTCGGTGCCCGAACAGCAATCGGCACTGATTTTCATGGCTCTTGTTTTATTTTTGATCATTGTTTTGTTCAATATTGTATCGAACTGTATCCTGAACCGGCTGAGGAAGAGGTGGAGATATGAATAAATATCTCAAAGAGAAAATCTTCAAGGTGCTGATGTTTATTGCCGTGCTGATCGTTCTGGCCTCACTGGTGATCATTGTTGGCATGAACCTTGTGAAGGGCGGGTTGGTGTTATTGAGAAAGCCCGGCCTGCTTGTTGCCTCACCCGGGCCAAAATACCTGCTTGGCGGCGACGGGGGCATCCTGCATGCCATATTGGGCAGTATCTATATGGTCATCCCCTCAACCATCATTGCCGCAGTGCTTGGATACCTCATCGCCCTTTTTCTGCAGATTGACTATATCAAAAAAAAGGTTTCCGATAAAATCAGAGTCTTTTTTGACATCCTTTGGGGCGTTCCTTCCATCATCTATGGGATTTTCATGCTGAGCGTGCTGATTTTTGTTAAAGGTCGCGGGAGCCTTCTTGCGGCAATTGTCACGCTGACATTATTACAACTGCCCATCATCACAAGATATATGGATGAGGCATTGCAGACGGTGCCTCATGGCATCCGGGAATCGCTCTATTCCCTGGGGGCAACAAGAATTGAAACATCTCTTGTCACCACCAAATACGCGCTTCCGGGAATAATGGCGGGTATCTTGCTGGGAATGGGCAGGGCCATGGGCGACGCGGCCTCTGTTGTGTTCACCGCAGGTGCCGGGAATGCGATGCCAAAGGGTTTGCTGCACTCCGCGACATCTCTGCCCGTTTTAATCTTTCTGCAATCCGGCTCTTATTACGAAAGTGTGCGCGAGGATGCTTATGCGGCATCATTCATTCTAATAATGATCATCATCGTGTTGAATCTGGTTTCCCGCCTTGGCGCGGGGCACTTTACCAAATATACCGCGGGAGGCAGGCACTAATGTCAGGAATTAAAATAAAGAATCTGAATATTTCTTTTGGAGATAAAAATCCCGTCCCGGTGATAAAGAACATCAGCCTGGATATTCCAGAAAAACAGCTGACCACCATTATCGGCCCTTCGGGCTGCGGAAAGACCACTCTTTTGAAGGCAATCAACCGACTGCATGACATCCGCGACAACATCAGGGTGGAAGGCCAAATCTTCATCGGGGAGGAAGATATATATCATCCCATACGGCCAGTGAACGAGCTGCGCAGGAAAATCGGGCTCATCGCGCAGCGACCCTATGTTTTGCCATCTAACATCTATAACAATATTGCCTTCGGGCCCAAGCTGCATCAGAAAACGAAAAAGTCCGAGCTCGATGAGATTGTGGAAAGCTGCCTGACCCGGACTCATCTGTGGGATGAGGTAAAAGACCGCCTGAAGGCACCCGCCGTTGATTTATCCATCGGTCAGCAGCAGCGGCTGTGCATTGCAAGGGCTTTGGCTGTGGAGCCCGAAGTGATCCTGTGCGATGAAGTGACTTCAGCGCTGGATCCGATATCCTCGGAGAAAATCGAAGCCCTTCTGCTTTCGCTAAAGGATGCCTATACGATCGTGATGGTAAGCCATATCCTTAGGCAGGCCAGAAGGCTTTCGGACAATGTTGTGTTTATGTATTTCGGTGAGCTGGTAGAGGTTGGCGAAGCAAAGGCCTTTTTCACCTCCCCTTCGGATGAAAGAACAAAAAAATATATCTCCGGAACCATGGCCGGATAAAAATGTGAAGTTACTATTTTGTCAATGCCTTCATCCCCTCGACTTGTTAAATTTTGTGTAAGGTTTATATAATGAGGGAAAGATGTGCCCCCGCCCCAACCGATTTCAATAAATAGAACAAAAACTGCATCGGAAGCTATCGCGGCTTCGGGTGCTTTCTTTTTATTGGTTCAGTTTTGGATTAATCTGTGCCGGTGGGGTCTCTTTTTACTGCTTGTCTTATCTCATCTGCGCCATTTCATAACCAGTGTCAGCCCTTACGGCTAAAACTCCATCGGCATGAAAGTAATAGGGCTTGATAGCAAAAATTTATGTTTTTAAAACGAAAACTGGGTAAATAGATATAAAGAGAAGAAAAATTTTATTTATTTGGAAACTAATAAATGCGGGTTTGAGGGGTGTTAGGAACAAAACCCCACTTTACAGTCACATAAAGATTTATATTCCCATTTTAACTTAAACAGTGGGTTTATTTATGAATAGAGAATAAAAGGAGACTGTTATGGGATTCCTGCGTTTTTTCAACAGAGAGGTTTCGAATAGAAGAAGATACTTTATAATAATTATTAGTATTCTTATGTATTTTTTCCTTACCGTTCTGCTTGCTATTTTATCAGTAGGAAACGGATATAGTAATAATGGTCTATTAAACTTCCTTTATGCATACAAGGGCGTTCTCACCCAAATCCAGATGATGATCTCAGTTTATCTTGTTCTGTCTTTGAATAAGCAAGGTTATTTTACGTCTATTATACTGAACGTATTTTCCCTGGCAGCATCATTTCTGCAAATTGTGAGATCAAATTCCTCAGAGCCTGTTCCCGGTTTTGTTACATATATTGCGATTATCATTATTCTCAGGTTAATTTATAATTATCAAAAGCAGGCGGAAGAATATGTAAGCCAGATTGATTTTCAAAAAAAGCAGCTGGAACTCTCAGAAGAGAAGCTAACTGAGCGCGCCAACCATGATTCTTTAACAAAACTGCATAACCGTGATTATTTTTTGCATCATCTCGATCAGGAGATTGAAAATGCGGCATTAAACAATAAAATCCTTGCGGTTGTTTTTATCGATCTGGATTCCTTTAAAGCTATCAACGATACATTAGGTCATTTGGTAGGAGATGAAGTATTGATTGAGGTGGCAAACAGGTTCACCGCAGTCCCGGATCCCCATTATATCGCAGCAAGACCAGGAGGCGATGAATTCTATGTATTAGTGAAGGATGTGTCAAATCTTTCAGAAGTTGAAAATGTTCTGCGTAAAATCACAAGAAAGTTTAAAGAACCATTTTTTGTTCATGGGACAGAGATGTTTCTTTCAGCAAGTGCTGGGATTTCTATATATCCTGCTGACGGAAATTCCTCGACAGAATTAATCAAAAATGCTGATATGGCAATGTACGAGGCGAAAAGTAATGGAAAGAACCAGTATTTATATTGCAGTGAGATCATGAAGAATGAGGCTGCAAAAAAAATGATGCTCACAAACAACCTATACAAGGCATTGGAAAGAGAAGAGCTTTTTCTTCATTATCAACCTCAGATTAACGTTCAAACCCATGAAATAATTGGGTTTGAAGCGCTATTACGATGGAAGCATCCCGAATATGGGACAATTTCACCCGGAATCTTTATCCCGCTGGCAGAACAGACTGGCTTGATTAAGCCCATAGGCCTCTGGGTCTTTAAGACTGTATGTGAAGACAGTATGGAGTGCGACAGCCGATATGGTGATCACATCAAGATATCCATCAATTGCTCGGTAGAACAACTAAAGGATATCAACATTGTGAATCAGTTTGCCAGTATCATTCAACAGACAGGAATCGATCCTCATATGATCCAGATTGAAATAACAGAAAGCGTAGCTTTCAGCATGGATTCTGTAGTTCTTGAAAGGCTGATTCAATTTAAGGAATTAGGGTTCCTGATTGCAATTGACGATTTTGGTAAGGAATACTCGTCGTTAAGCAGAATTCGCTCTTTCCCGGTAGACCTTTTAAAAATTGATATGGAGTTTGTCCACGGCATATCTTCAGGCAGCCCGAAGGACAAAGCTATTGTAAAAACAATCATTCAAATGGCTAAAAACCTTGGGGCCAAGGTTCTGGCCGAGGGAGTTGAAACAAAAGAACAGTTTGAGTTCTTAAAGAGTGAGAATTGTGATGAAGTGCAGGGGTTCTATTTCTACAAGGGGATGACGGTAGAAGAGGCAAGAAACCTGTTCGTTTAAATTGCTTGTATGACTTAACAAGGGTGTACTTCAGCAAACCTCAGGAAGGTATCATTCAGGCGCATATCGGTTAATATACTGACTTTTTCAGTTGCGGAAAAACTGAAGACTTTAATAAGTTATCAATCAATATGCCCACACAAGGAACACGGAAGGAGCCAGTCCATCATGAAATATTGCAAAAATTGTGGAACACCGCTCAATACCACAGCGAAGTTTTGCAGGGAATGCGGAGCAACACAACCGCAAAGGGCGCACAAGGCTACACAGGACAGCAGCAATATCCAAACCTTCCTTTGCTCGCACTGCGGTGCTCAGCTGCGGGAAGGTTCAATTTTTTGCAAACGCTGCGGGAAGCAAGTTGCAGCAGCTGCTAAACCTGTGCATAGCCCTGCAGCAATAGAGATACCAGTGGCTCCTGGAACAAAGGTTTCCATATCGGATCAACCGCCCACAGCGCTTGGATTTATGCAGGGTGGTTTGGCTGCTTTGACATCTCCTGGTGAAATGGTTCTGGGTGACTTCTCCAAAGGCGTTGAAGAAGCAGCCGGGGTGCTGGCGGATAAGGTTAAAAAGAGCACACTCGCAGTGCTTGGTTCAGGTCTTTTTGGCACAATCGGGAATATTTTTAAAATTTTCACCTCGATAAAAGCCCTGCTTGCAACACTCATTGCGGGCGGATTCTGGGCGCTCTTCCCCACACTGGCTAATCAAGGCATTGATTTCCCACAGTGGTTCACGATACTTACGATGGCGGGAGGAAGAGCAGGAGGTGCCGCAGGCGGTGCTGCACTGTTGCTGGGAAGGTTTTCATTTATCAGTGGGCTTGCCGCACTCGGAAAATTCCGGTCGGGCAGCATACCGGAGAAACTTACAGGCGGCAGGAATATATTATTTTTGATTGGATTCAGCCTGGCACTGGCTATTGGCTCTTTTGCAGCCACGGCCAACTTTGTTGGAGCGGCCGCGATGGCAATCTGCGCCCTTGCTGCCGGCAAAGCACGAGAAGGTTTTTTGTGGGATCTGGCCTCTTCCCTGGGCCGTGATAGTGATGCGAAGCTGTTCATCAACGGGGCGTCAGCGGGTTTTTCACTGGCTGCCTTGCTGGGTGTCGGCTTCATGGAATCCTATGGTTTGGGAGCCGGTGCGGCTATGTTCATCATCTTCGGCTTGTTTTCGCTGCTAAGTAAAAAGAAAGCCGGCGGTGCAGCCCTGATGCTGCTCGTTTTTCTAACTTCTGCCGTATTCAGTTTCTCTTCAAAGGCTGAACCAGCCGAGTGGGTTTTATATGATACAAGGGTTGACACATCAGACAGCACCGGCACCCTTACTGTGACCGATGGAGAGGACGCTGTTCTTGCAACCGATACCACCACCATCAAGCTCACCTCCTCCAACACCGCAGAAATATATTATGGCATGCTCGGCAAGACAGTACAGGTGCAGTGGGAAACGCCGCCTTCCTCCTTTCCTGTTGATGAGGATCTGCATATAGCTTACAGTGGCAACGAGGGTTTCGATACGAGAACCATATACGGAACCTTCGGTGACAGCGAAAGCGTTGGGGTCGCTGCGGACCCAATGAATCTGCCGTTTTTTATGAGCTCAACCGGTGTCACCTGCAGGGTTCCGATGTTCATGAACCATAATGGTCCGCTGTTCATCACAATCAATATAAGCAGTCGCTCCATGAGCGGAGCTAAGATTACGGTAACATATGAGTATCGACGTTCCAAGCCTGCTGCTCCTGCGGGCAGCGTAACTATTGATACCTGGGCCGGGGATGTTGCCGGTGATGATGAAAGCTCGGCAGCAGAAATCCCCGACGGAATTGTGGATGCGGTGGCAGGTGTTGCGGCGGCAGCGGCGGCAGCAGGCGGATCGGTAAAGAAGGGTAAAAAACGGCAAAACCCCAAAGAGGAGAAAGCCAAGCCCAGAAGCATTTACCGGATGATCCTGACCAAAAACTTCGGTGACACCCTTGAATATGATGCCGACCCGGTACCAGTGTACGCGAGGATTGTTGAAATCATGCCGAGCGGCCATACGGTCGAGCGCCGTGATCTGACCGCGCGGATCAATATTTTTTCCGCCGGAATTCTGGATGTGTCCCCCTGCACAATGGCGGGAGACCACATGGGCGCGATGGTCAGCGTCAAGACCACCGGCAATATGGAATTAAAGAGCACGGAACAGCTTAGTGTGCGCTTTAACGGCCCTGAGGGCATCTTCCAGAATAATATCACCTTCAGGCTTATCAAGAAGGAAATTCTGTTTTCTCAGGATAACATCACCTTCCCAGCGAACTGCAGCTATTCGGCGCGTCTGCCCTTCGCCATCATCGGGCTGAGCGAGAACGCAGCGGTAACCGCTGACATTACGCCGAAGGGTGGCTTTTCACTGTCCATTGAACGCGACAGAGATGATAATAACCTGTGGTATGCGGATATCACAGAAACCGGTACAGCTTCAAAGCCCGCCGGCACCTTTGAACCGTTCACACTGCATGTAAACGCTGTGGACAACAACAGGCAGCTGGATGGGTATCTGGATGTATTCCGTTTTCATACCGGACTTTCTGTGAAGATCGCAAACAGCGATATTGCTTGTTATCTGAAAGACGGAAAGCCTGTGCGCACACCGATGACGATGACCCTTTTCACCTGGAACGATGAAACCCATGAGGTTATCCAAGCGCTACCCATCCCGACCGGGTTTGAAGTAAAAGCCGAGACCGGCGATATCTGCGAAAAGCTCAAGCTCGGCTGTAAGGTTGAGGGTTCTCCCTTTAACGGAACCTGGCAATGCTTTATCTCCCCATACGGGGCTATACTGGATTCACCTGCCCGCCATAAAGCTGTGGTAACTGTAACTGCAGAATGGAATCATGAAACCTACACAGCACAATGCGAAGTGCTTCTGCTGAGCCAACCGCGCCGCGAGAGCGTCGATCCGCAGCAGTATTCGGATATGCTCAAAGAGGATTCACGGATCCGCGAACGGCTTGCCGGCATCAAGCGGCGCATCTGGAATGACAATTATACCGCGCGGCTGTTCCCGCTGGTGCGTGTGATAGAAACCATGCTGGACGGCTATGATGCGGATTTTGGCTACGACCCCTGGCAGGTGGATATGGTGGCGCAAACCTATAACGGGTTTATGAACGGCAGTATCCTTGGAGCCAACGCTGAACCGCAAAACCTCACCCTCATGGATGAGCTGAAATATGCCGCATGCGAGGCTTACAAAGGGACGGATGAAAGCGTGGAAGCCTTTGAAGCTTCACTGGGCTTCTGGAAGCGTCTCGGTCTGGGCTTTGCCACGCTGGGCTTCTCGGAAGTCACCTTTACTGCTTTCAAGGTGCCCCGCGAGATGAAGCGATATGTTGACCAGGGCGGAAACAGTGTGATTGAAGGCTTCTGGGTAGGAACCAAAATTGTGGTTTGGGATTATATTGCGGAAAAAGCGACCGGCGGGCTTGCGAGAGGTGCGAAGAAGCTGGGGCCTTTGGCAAAGGAAATCACTGATGGTGTAAAGGTTGAGGGCAAAAAAGCAATCACAAAATTCTCCGCAAGGCTGAAAAGTGTCGGTGCAGAGAAGGCCATATCTGCTGAAAAAGCGCTGAAGGGTACAGCTGAAAACTCTGCTGACGAAATGATAAAGAAATTCCGTAGAACAGCGGAATTCTCTCCGGAAGACCTTGCGAAGGAGCAGGCATTCCTGAAGGGACGTGCCAATGGGCTTCTAAAAATGCAGGAGCTTGCCAGGGCGCGAGCTCAGCTCAAACAGAACCCCATGTCCGCTGAAGCGCGGGAAGCCTTTGAAAAGCTCTGCAAAGAGGTGCAGTCCGACAAGCATGCCGTGCACCAGCTTCAACACTACAAGGGCATGTATGGGGATGATTTGCGTGCTGAGTTCAACCGGACCTGGCAGCAAACCTATGATGTTGTCCAGGAAGACAGCATGAATGAGATAGCAGCTCGGTTGGGTGTTCCCAGGGACAGCATCGAGGTTCTGAATGTGTCCGGTAACAGCAATGTCAAGGTGTCCACAGGCCGAAGCGTACCGATGGATCATGACGTCACCTTTGTGTATGTAACTCGCGATGGGAAGGTGGATGTTGATCTTCGCCTCTCAGAGGAAATCTACAACAGGAACTTCTACCGCCGTACCATGGGAGCTGAGCCTCCCAGTGCTGAAGCCGCACGCGCACATGCGCTTAAATACGACCAGAGCGTCGTGGCCGATGGCTCGCTTGAAAAGTACGGGCCTTCCGTACGGGATGTGAAGCGGATGCTGGATCCGGAGGCTATGGCAGAGAAGCTGTCCGATGCCTCAGCAATTAAAAAGACGGTGGTTCACAAGAGCGAGCACTTTATAAAGCAGGCAAGAGAGCTCATGGAGCAGGCTAAAACCGCCCCGAATGCCGATGAGCTTTTGGAGCAGGCACAGGCGCTGATTGAGGAAGCCAACCGTCAGTCGACCAAACAGGCGAAGCGGTCGTTGCTTCCCCGTGCGGTTGCAGCAAAAGCCAATAACGGAAGCTATGAAATCCCCATGCGCACCCGCACGATGATTGAGCTGATGAACAAGGTAGGTCTTGGTGAGCAGGGCCCGCTGGGCATTGAACCAGGAGAGCTTGAGAGAATCCTCAGGGATGAATTCGGCGTGACACTGGAGGAAGCCTTCGAAGAAATAGGGGATTGCTTCGTGAAAGTAGACGCAGGCAGAGTGTAGCAGGTTTTAACACGAGTACCGGTGGCACGGGGTTGTGACAGCCTGTAACCACCATTTTCTTAAGTATGAACCCTATGCTATGTAACGCCTGTCTTCCCCACTTAATGCTCTGAATGCCAGTGAAAATAGTAAAAACGCCATCCAGGTAAACTTCTCTGCCCGGATGGCGTTCATTTTATTATTGTAGGTTTTATGGCTTAAGTTTATCATTGTATAGTTTAGACTACTCTTTCACGCTACCAATGTTAACAGTTACAAAATACTTTTGAACGGAGGGATAAACCATGAGGATGGGTACAGTCGCTACCATCGTCATGGCTGCACGCAATGAATTCGGAGTTACCATGTTGCGTTCTTGTTGTGATGCTGCTAGATAATCCGGTTGTTTAACCCCTGACTGCATGGATGAGGACAATATCTTCATCATTTCGTATTGAAGGGTACTTAGATCCTGCTTTGGCGCAAAAATGAAAGAGTCGAACCATGAGTTCCACGAACCCACTGCAACCCACAGGGCAACAGTTGCCATAACCGGCAAGCAAAGCGGAAAAATAATTTTAAAATATATCGTCATTTCAGGGGCACCGTCAATTTTTGCCGATTCCACAAGAGACGCAGGTAATGAGTTGATATAGGTGCGTATGACGATTACGTTGAACGCCCCAACCAGCGAGGGTAGTACATAGACCCAGAAGCTGTCGATCAACCCCAGGCTTCGGTAAAGGAAATACTGTGGTATCAGACCTGCGTTAATATACATCGTCATTACCATCATTGTGGTCAGGAATTTATTGAAAACGAACTCCTTACGGCTTAAGACGTATGCGAGCAAACCCGAGAGCAAAACGTTCAACGCAGTTGTGATAACTGTACGTGATACCGATATGACAAAAGCGTTAAAAATTTTGTCTGTTTTAAATATGCTTTGATAGTTAAAAAGCGTCCAACTTCTGGGCCACAGGAAGAGCGGCCCTTTTATGGAATCCCTTGCTTCGTTGAACGATGTTATCAAAGTGTTCCACAGCGGATAAAGCATGACAATAACGATTATCACCATAACGAACACAATGACCACATCAATAATTTTATCACCAAATGATTTTCTCATTTCCAAATACCTCCAAGTCGAATAGCGCTATGAAAACGTTTTACTAAATCAATTTTTCTTCGCCTATCCAACCGGCGATTTTATTGCACAGTATTAATATTACAGCGCTAACTACGGTTTTGAACATACCGGCTGCAGTTCCGAAGGCAAAACCGCCAGCTCGCCCGAAGCCTCTTTTAAGTACAAAAATATCGATGGTTTCCGAAACATCAAGTACCAGACCGTTTGAACCCAGAATATACTGAATTTCAAAACCAGCATTCAGGATCCAGCCTGCGTTTAGTATAAGAAGAACGATAATGGTTGATTTTATACCCGGAAGGGTTATATGCCACATTCTGCCGAAACGGCCATACCCGTCTATAGCTGCAGCCTCATAAAGCGCTGGGTCTATAGAAGTGATAGCCGACAAGTAAATGATACTGTTCCATCCCATTGATTTCCATACATTTGTAAAGCCGACAATCCACCAGAAATACTTCGGTTCGCCCATAAAATGTATTTTCTCTGTTACGAGCCCTGTGGATACCAATAACTCGTTGATGACTCCTCCGTCCATGGCAAGAACATTTGAAACAAGACCACAAACGATAATCCAGGAAAGGAAGTGGGGCATATATGATACTGTTTGCACGAGCCGCTTAAACCTGTAGAATTTCCCTGTAAGTTCGTTTAAAAGCAGTGCAAACGCTATAGCCGTGACAAAGCTGAGCACCAGGTTGATGATGCTCATTCCCAGGGTGTTTTTCATTACTCGATAAAAATCGGGGTCTTTGAACAGGTTTTCAAAATGCCTGAACCCAACCCATTCCTGTTCAAAAAAGGATCTTGCGGGTTTATAGTTCTGGAACGCCATGGTAAGACCCCATAGCGGCAAATATGAGAAAACAAGGAAGTACACAAAATACGGTGCTGCAATGAAGATCAACGTCTTTTGTTTACGCACTTCTTCCTTAAAACTTTTTTTCGGACCTAACGTTTTAGTTGCCATATCGCTATCCCCTTAGCCCTGATTCTCAACCGATTTATGATGAAAAAGAGGCGACCGGCTTTGCGGCCGCCTCTTCCTAACCAATCAGTTTGAAAGAAGAGCAGGTTATTAATCTTATTTGGTCTTACGCATTTGAATCTGTCTTTCAATTTCTGCTTCCAGAGCCGGATAGTCAACACTATCGTATCTCTTCACATATTCAGCCCAAGCTGCATCAAAATTATCTGACATGATTACGCCTGGCAGATAGCGGTTTTGGAGATCGGTAATCTGATCAAATATCGGTCTGGCAATATTGTCTTCTTCCATTGTTGACAGCATTGACCATACCTCAGGATAGCCAGGATGATCCATCAAAGGCAGGAAGTCGGATTTGGTGTAGAAACCATACTTCTGGTAGAATTCTTTGTCGTACTCGAACTGGTTAGCCAGTCTTTCCTCTGGTTGTGTTCCAGCGCTGCAGGAGTTACCGTCGCTGTAACGACCTTCCAGTTTCGGGAATTGATCACCGATAACTTGTCCGGAATTAGCAAGACGCCAGTCTGGGTTGTCAAAGTTTGCTTTCTGTTCCGGAGTACGTCTCAGGCGTCCGTTTTCAACATAGTAATCTTCGCCTTCGATACCCCAGTACATCAGACGATGTACATCTTCTTCAAGCAGTTGATCCATGAACAGCATTGCGCGCTCAACGTCTTTACATTTTACGCTGATACCCATGCCGTTGCCGCCGATGATTCCTTCGTTCCTTTGTCTGTTGTAAGGAACGGGTTTGCCATCAAGGCTGATGCCGAGGGGCACATAAGTTCTGTTGATTTTACCTTCGGAAACCAATACGTTTTCGCCTTGACTGAAGTTCCATTGTTGGTCGAACATTGCCAGTACACGGCCGGTAGAAATAACGGACAGGTATTGGTCATAATTTCTGGTAAATGTTTCTGGGTCGATCAAACCTTTTTTTAATACTTCGTTAAGCTTTCCATAATAGGTCTTGGCATAATCTTTGTTCTGATAGATTTCAACTTCAAGGGTGCCGGGTTTAACAACAACGTCACCTTCGTTACGTCCGCCGATTAAATGCTGAGGAGCATTTTTCAGGCAGAAGGAACGCCAGTCTTGTGAGTGAACTTCGAACGGCAGAACGGGTTGTCCATCGATGGTGGGGTTAGCTTTGGCATAACGTTCCAACAGATCAAAGAATTCATCCAATGTGGTGGGTTGTGAATAGTTGTCCCAAGCGAGAACGTCTTTCTGAATCCAGAAAGCGGGGCCGTTGTAATCGCCCTGGTAGAAGTCATCTTGTCCATCATTGAGCCAGTACTGACGGCTCCAGATGTCCAATATGTATATTTTCTTATCTTCAGAAATGTCGCGAAGTCTCTTCTGGTATGGTTCGTAGTGCTTGAACAGATTCTTGTACCTGGGAAGATAAGCGTCAAGAGCTACGAAGGAGCCTGCATTCAAGAACCTTCCGCGAGCTTGTCCTGCACCGATCAAATCGGGATAATCGCCGCTGGCGATCATGATACCAACTTTTTGTTCCATGTCACCTACAAGGAACTCATAATCAATGGTGACACCGGTGATTTCCTGGAGCTTCTTGATAACTTTATTGTCTTTCGGAGGAACATCCCCAGGGCCGGCAACAAACATTGTGAAGGTGATTGGGTCAAGTTTCTTTGCTGGTTCGACTGCTGCCTCGGTCGGTGTCTTATCAGGTGTAGACGGTGTAGAAGGTGTTGAAGGAGCCTTGGTAGGAGCTGCTGGGCCTGACGGAGTACTTATTGGCTGACATGCCGTTAATACGGCTACGGCCATGACAACAACCATCAGTAGTGCAAGCATTTTCTTGTTTTTCATTATTGGATCCCCTTTCTCTGATTTATGGATTTATGATTTAGTAAATCCTTATACTTATTCTTAAACATTCGGCGTGTTTTGTCAAGAGAAAAAGCAATAAATTGCAACGAAAAGCACAAAAATCACAAAACCGGCTGATTTTTTTTGTGGAAATTGACATCAATATTTTCCCAATGGTAAGTAATGGCTTTCTTAACAAACGTTTTACATGCATATTTGCGATGAAAAAACTGGTATTGGTGCATGTACAAGACCCTCACCCCCATCAAAAATGTGCTGAAGCAACCGCCCTGTCCTCTTTCATTTCAAAGCAAATATTATTGACAGATCTCGTGAATATTGGTTTTTATTATATCAATACCGGGTAAATATTGATATCTGAAAATTTTTCTGGGAAAACCAAAATGACTGCATGCTGAACAGTTTTTCATACTCCGGCCTGTAAAAGCACCTCATCTGTTATTTGCCCCCCGGAACGTGACAAAAAACAATTCAGCTACAGGGGCATTCCATAAGAAGAAAACGGGGGGAAAGCCTATGACTTTTTTTAAACGGCTCATGTGTATGATTCTGGTTCTTTCAATCATTTCAACCAGCTTGTGTCTGATTCTTATTCAGCCTGTACAAGCTGAGGATGTCCGGACAATGTACAGTAACGGAAGCTTACAGGAGATTGAGGAAATCCTTGACGCCATGGGGGTAAGCCAGGATGATCCGAACCGTAGCAAGCTCAGGGATCTGCTGGCGGACAGAATTCCGGCTCTGAAGATGCTTGATGCCCTTGAGCAGCTGCTCGACGGCAATGTGGAAAAAGGGCTTGAAGCCATCGGTGAGGTTTTGTGGGATGCTCTCAGCGCAATCAACCCGATCGCGAAGGCCCTTGATTATATCAAAAAGGCGGTTAACGGCGTTGGCAGCTATATCAGTGTCTTTACCGGCAATGCAGTGCAAAACGCTTATCGCGCATACTTTACGGAGCGATATAAGGCCGTGAAGGGAAATGAGTCCCGTTATACAAAAGAGGAAATCCTGAACTGGATTAAATCCGGACAGGCTGGCGCAGCCAAATATAACAGAATCTTTGAAGAACAGATCGTCAATAATCCCGGCATGTATTCTCAATACAAGGATCATTACAAGAAAATACTGATTGGCGAAGCCGTTAAAAATCAAAATATCAGCTTCTATGAGAAAATTGTCGGCATGAGAAGCACAAGGTATATGGAAGCGATCAAGGATTCGAATTATACCGATGAGATGATCTTTGCCAGAATGTTTCAGGACTTTGAATACGATGCGGTCGTAGAAGGCTTGAATCAGCTTCTGTTCATCAAGGCTGCGGTCACGGAAGAACGGATAAACAACAGCTACTTCGGATTAAAGGCCGTAGTATACCTTGAAAACAACAAGCCCTTCGCGAATGGTGAAGTTTTTATAACGCCGGTGGATGATCCAAATGAGCTCACACTTGTTAAAAACCTCGACGGCAGCGGTGTTTTTGATTATTCCATCAAGCTGAATGAATTTGACAAAAGCTATTTCCAGACCGGCAGGGAATATGAGCTCAAGGCAAAATCTCCCGAATTCGGCGAACGTTCTCTTGGAAGAGTCAACTTAAGGACGATGCTTGAAAAATCAAAGCAGGGCTCCGGGATGAACTGGAGAGAATATGATTTTGGAAAAATTACAGTCACCGGGACACAGAATACAGAGGTCAGGATCAATATAAACGGTCTCGCGCAGCTGGCGGGCGTCCAGATGGAATCCATCCTCGGGAGCACATCAGAGCTGATCAGTCGTTATTCGGACATCCCATCCAAATTTACCGCGTTGTTCAGAATATTCGATGGAAACAAGACGGTGATGTTGTCCAGGCAGGTAGACTATAACCCTTCAACGGGCGTATCTGAGGTCAATATTGATCTTTCACCGAAAGCGGTCTATTCTGGCGGAGCCAGTGCCATCGTCAGCAACAATTACCTGTTGAGAAGCTATGCCATATCGGCCGCAGAATACGGCGAGGCGAATGCTGCAATCGGTAACAGCTTGAGTCAGAGTGACTATGACTATCTCAACTCTGATGTCGTAAAGCAGCAGTTTGCCGAGACCGACAATATCCTAAGGACGAACGGAGAGGCCTGCGCCGCCAGTATCAGCAGCATTCTCACCCAGCTGAACGGGATAGACGAAGAGACAGCGTTGACACTTTACGGCAATTTCAGTATTGACCTGTCATACAACTTTTACATTGAGGATTTTGACAGAATCCTTACAAACTGGAGAGAGAAGCTGTCCGCCATGGAACGGGTTTATCAAGAATTTCTCAGCACGGAAAGCACCTATTACAATTGCAGGATGGCTTACGAGTCGGTTTTGGATAGCTATAACAAGGCTGTGATGTCCGGCTCTCTCCCCTACAACGCCCTTGACGATATGGAGGGCGTTGAAAACCGGCTGGCAAGCCTGGAAAACGCTTACGCGATTATCCGGGATCGTCAGCAGTATATGGACGAGTGCCGGGACCAGATTGCCATGCTTGAAGATTACCGTGAGGACAGAATGGAGATCGCAAACCAGACATACGACAGGGCCGTTACTCTTCTATCGGAGGTAAAGGCCTTTGATGAAGGCGAATATACGGCCTATCTGAATGAGGGTTGGATAGAGAAGGAGGAAAAAGCGCAAAGCGTTTTACTCAGATATATCTCCTATCTGAATACCTATATGCAGCTTGGAAGATTCAATAATATGGATCAGATATCCGGCATCATCAGTGACTTTAACGCAGTCAGAGCGAATTTATTCACCTTTTTAAAGGAAAACGGCAAGATTGACAATCTTCCGGCCACCCTCAGTGATCATTCTGCTGAAAACATACAGCAGGAAATTGGGCTCATATTGGATCATACTGACGATTTTATGGATATCATCAATAAAAATGCCGGGATGGATGTTCAAGCCGGTGAATATTATGATAAATATTATGAAGCCTATGATTTGTTCTCCGACGATAGTCCCGTCCTGTCTGCCCTGGTGGATAAAGGCCTTTTGCCGAAGATGGATTTAACGAACACGGGATATTTGTCGCAGGAAAGCAAAAAAATTCTCACAGGGATTTATACAAAAAATGTGCAATATAGTTATTATCCGCAAATTACCCTGTCAAAAACGCTCATTGCCGAGGCGCCGGACTCGATGCACCCCCAGGATGTTTATCCTGTTATCTTCAACAAGCTGAAAAATGTTTATGAGGGGCGTCCGTGGGACGCAGACAGTACAATGACCTTTGGAGCAGTTGTTTATCAAGGCAATAACAGTAACAGCAACAACAATAATAACAGCGGCGATGTATCCTCGGGCTTTTTGAATGTTTATCTGTTTGTCCAGGCGAAAAAACTACCTGTGCAAAAAAATTCCGTCATCAATTTTATAGACGTTTCAAACAGCTGGGCAAAGGAATATATCACGGAGCTTTCCCGGTATGGAATCATCAACGGTACGGGAAACGGCCAATTCAAACCGAAAGACCTGGTCACCCGGGAGCAGTTTATAAAGATGCTGCTGGAAGCGAGCGGAATTGATGTCAGCAGTATTCCCTCCGGCACCCAAAGCTTTCCCGATGTGCCGGCAAGCAGATGGTCATACAAGTATGTAGAGGCGGCCGTTTACTATAACCTGATTTCCCCGCGGGAATATGGGGTGTTCGGTTTTGAACCCGACCGAGTGCTGACAAGGGAAGAAATGGCACTTCTTCTGATGAGATCCACAGGTATAGACGAGTTGACGGCGGAAACGGCTTCGCAGGTCACGTTGATGGGCTCTTATTATACGGATGACATCGCCATTTTGTCAAAATACAGAGGCTATGTCATATTAGCGGCAAATAACGGATTAATGCAAGGCAATAACGGAATGTTTGATCCCGGCGGGACAACCACCAGAGAACAGGCGGCAACCGTCATATACAGGCTGATAAAGCTTAACGGTGGTCAGTAGGTCTTATGTTACTGTTCCCCCCACACTTTTAGTAAGTTCTTTAGTTACAGAGGTGTGTGTTTATCCTTAAAGCAGCAATGTCATCTTGATCACAGCGAAGGATCTTGTCATGAGTAATGTGAGAGCCTTTATTGCGTTCAGGATGGCATACTGCGCCTTCTTGCCTGGAGCAGTAACAAACGAGTTAAAGAAGCTTAGCTAAGAGGAGAAACTACATGAAAAAGTTCAAAACTGGAGATTGGATTTTACTGATTTTATCTGCAGCCTCTCTAGTTGGCTGCATTGTGGAATACCAAAGAAGATACCGTTTCATTTACTTTTGTTTGCCTCTGATTTTTTTTATTTTCTTTTTTGTGCAACGCAGATTCAATAAGGAAAAAGGAATGCTTGTGAAAATGGCTGCTCTTTTTCTGGTTACAATGTTTGTGATTTATTGTTCGCTTGTTTTTTACATTACAAGCACCCCTATTGGAATGGTCAGAGATCTGGCCAGCGAGAGGTTCGTTTCAGAAAATGAAATCTTTGAACAGTTATCGATACCTTCCATGAACGGGAACGCAAGCGGGTGGTTATACAAGCATTCGGATGAAAAAGCACCGCTCGTCATTTTCTTTAACGGAGCGGGCGAATGTGCTTCAGAAACCGTATGGAGATTCTGGGAAGAAGGAATTCTTTCAGAATACTTTCCTGGCAGCCATTTCATGTGTACGGATTATCCAAGCTATGGCTTCAGTGATGGTTTTGTCTGTGAAGCATCTATGAAGGAATTAGCGCTTATTACATATGATACGGCAATTCAATGGGATTTTGTCGATAAGTCCAATATCACAGTCATCGGATATAGTATTGGAACAGGACCGGCATCTTATCTTGCATCTCAAAGAGAATTAGCCTCTCTTGCTCTGTTAGCCCCGTATGATAAATATTGGAACAACCGGTGCAACGCTAGCGAGGCGCGTGCTGAGAGAGAAGGTAAACCGAATAAGTTCAAATTAGCTTTTGAGCGGGTGTTTTACGGAGCTTTGTGCGGTTTTAATCTGGATCTGATTGATTATGCCGATTCCATTGAAGAACCCGTGCTGATCATCTACTCGTTGGAGGATACAACCATTTTACCAGAAGGAACTATGAGGTTTGCTGATAAGATTCAAAATGTTAAGGTTGCTCCCCTAACGGAAGTAAAGCATGAAGAACTGCTATGCAACACGTCTTATGAAATGATAAGGGCATTTCTAAATGAATAAAGATATATTTGTTATAGATATATCTATAAAGAGTACAGCTCAGAAAAACATGTTAAAAGGGGCTTTTTGCTTTTCCTTAAAAGTAATCCCGCAAACTGTACAACTTGTTTGATTCTCCAGTACTCTTTGATGACCGCAATTTTGGCATTCAAAATATTGTTCTGAAATTCGCATTTTCGTATGGGTATTCTTTTTGAAGAATCTATCCACTGCTTTATCCTGCCTTAACTCGATGAAAACAAGCTATTCTTTTGCCCCCTCCACAAGTGCTGGTTAGTTCATCACTATTGAACGAAAAGTAAAAAGCCTAATTGTTATCACAGTACCCTTACCGCTTTCACTTTCAAGGGTTAGTTGCCCGTGATGAATCTCAATAATGCTCTTTGCAATGATCAGTCCCAGGCCATGGGTTTGCTTTGCCCAGGCATTTAAATAATCCTGCTGGTTCAGCCTTTCAATGATATCTGCAGGTATTCCTGCGCCGGTATCGGAAATCACCACACAGGCTTGCCCATCTTTTGCAGGCGGAACCGCAATGGTAAAACCACACCCTTCCCGGTTATGTTTGACACTGTTTGTTATGAGATTGGTCAAAGCCCTCAGGAACAGGGTTTCATCCAATAAAGCTGATACCTGTTCATCTTCGATACAGATTTCGTAAGAATGGTTTTGCAGGATGCCGGTATTCACACATTCTGTCAATGCTTTTCGGGCAATGTTCGCAAGCTTTACAGGTTTAAGGTTAATCGGCATCAACTGATGCTGCAGGCTATGGGCCAGATTTAGGTTTTCAATCAGGTTTTTAATTCTTACCGTATTCTCAGTGATAATTTTTGCCTGGGCTCTGGTTTCGTCCGGTAAAGCTTTGTCCTCTTCCATCAGTCCGGCATAGCCGAGAACCATGGACAAGGGCGTTCGAATATCATGGGATATTCCCGTTAACCAATTGGATACTGCCGTATCCTTAAGCTTGATTTTCTCGTTCTTTTCTCGAATCAGTCTGGAGGTATGGTTTATACTGTTTGCCAGGTCTTCAAACACATCTCCTTCATGCAGTTCCACATCCTTTTCCTCTTTTAGCAAGGTAATTCCTTCTGCGATATTGGAGATGGGTTTTGTGATTCGTCTGCTAAAGAAGATCGACAATATGATGATCACTGCCAGGTTCACGCTTGCAATGAGCAGCAGTGTCGTTGGAAATGAGCCCGTGGAACGGTTAGGGAAAGACCAGTTATATTTCACCATTGAGTTTCTGGGGTAACCCAGCATCACAAAGTTTTCTCCGCTTTCCCACAGGTACACCGGATACCCGTTTAAATAGCTTTTAGACAAAACTGCAATATCTTTCAGGGTATATTTTTCCACAAGGTCTTCAGGTGCATTGCAGGAAGAAATGACGTCTCCCTGCAGATCAATCAACTGGACCCACAAATGATTCTGTTGAATCATTTGAATGGTTTGCGGTGTTAGCCCTGTTTCTGATTCGTTGAACTCCTGAGCTATCAGTTTAACTGTTTTTGTGGGCTCCTGGAACAAGGAATTATCCTTTATAAGCAGAAGAAACAGAGAATAGTTCAGTATCAGCACAAGGACAGCAACAGCGATGATAACCAAAGCATATCTGAAGGTAATCCGGATTGATTTGTTTTTCATACAAGGCTCCCTGTCATACAACCAGCTTGTAGCCAAGCCCTTTCACTGTAAGCAGTGCGGCCGGCTCAGATGGGTTGTTCTCTATTTTTTCGCGGATATGGCGAATATGCACCATCAGTGTGTTCTCATATCCGTAGGAATCATCCGCCCAGGCAGATTGGCAAAGTGTGTCCGTGGTAACAACTCTGTTGGCGTTGCGGCACAGAACAGTCAGGATTGCGTGCTCCTTCGCGGTAAGCGGGAACGTTTCCTCGCCCTTGGTTACCTCGGCTTTGGCCAGATCGATCACGCATCCGGGAAGATACATGACGGGTATTTCATTCTGAATCGTATTGACATAGGTACGTTTTAACACAGCAGCCAGGCGCAGGGTAAATTCTCTTGGATGGAAGGGCTTTACGATATAATCATCGGCGCCCAGACCAAGGCCCAGAATCTTATCCTCCGCCTCTCCCCTTGCGGTAAGAAACAGAACCGGGATGTCCCGCATTTTTTTTATTTCTCCCAGCAGCGAAAACCCGTCGCCATCGGGAAGCATCACATCCAGAACTGCTGCATCCGGTCTGCATTTCGCGGCCAGCGACAACGCTTCCCGGGCGGTTGAAGCGCCGAAAATCTGATGAAAGCCATCCTTTTTCAAAATGGTTTCCAACATTTTAAGAAGCTCCGGTTCATCTTCTACCAATAGAATTTTCTTGTCCTTTACCTGATTCATCCAGAACCACCTTCGTTTTTGTTCATTATACCATATCGGCATAGTTGATTGACATAACCGATTCTCACCTGTGATGGAAGCGTCGGGGGAACGTATATAGTCAGTGTGTACGGAGTGAGACCCGCGTGGTGTGGTGCTTTCCTTTTTAACAACCATCCAATTTGACCTGGTGAAACCCGGGTGGTGCGGTACTTTCCTGCTTTGCATCAATTCAATTGTACCTGTCGAAACCCTTCTTAGCGCAGTACTGCAATCATTTTAATGTTCTCTTAAGGTTAAATACAGGTTCGTATAAGACCAGCCTGTTAATTTGGAGAAAAGAAAGGATGATTCATAATGAGAGTGTTTGAAACCCTGTTTCTTGTTCTATTGTTGTTTTCTGTCATTGGTTTTAGCCTGGGTTTGTTAAAAAAGCGCAATGCAGGCTTATATGTTGTGGGTTTTGTTGTTTTGGCCGGTTTTCTCAGCATTTTGTTTGAAGGATACCGCCTTCAGCTGGTACCGGCCTTTTTTCTGACTATCGTATTGCTTGTCGCAACCCTTGTCAAAGAATACGCGCCTGGCATCAAGGCCAAGAAAACCATGAAGCGGTTCGGCGTGTTTCTCTTAATACTTTTTACAATCCCCTCGCTCCTCATACTGTTACTTTTCCCAGTGGTTCAACTGCCCGCTCCAAGAGGCTCCTATCCGGTGGGGACCACGCTCATGTCCTTTATTGACTTGTCGAGGGAAGAGCTATTTACACAAGCTGCAGATAATCGGAACATACCTGTCCAGGTTTGGTATCCTGCTTCCTCCAACACCGGAGGGAAACAAGTTGCCCGCTGGATTAGCAGCGAAGAGGCTATGGGCCTTTTCACAAAGTATCGCAACCTGCCGGATCTGCTCGGTTATTTCTCACTTGTAAATACACACAGTAACTTGGATGTGGACGTTTCTGATGCGGAAGATAAATACCCGGTCGTCCTCTTTTCCGGTGGCGGAGCCATGTTCAACGGACAAAATGTTATTCAGATGGAGGAGCTGGCAAGTCGGGGCTATATTGTTTTTGCGGTGGGACATCCCTATGAGGACTTTGCCTGCATATATCCTGACGGAAGCATCGTGCCCTATAGTGAACAACAGAGGCAGGCGCTTTCTGAAGATACAGCAAAGGCCGTTGAGGTAGCCAAACAAACCGTTACAGATACTAAAAGCGGTGACTTCCATAAAGCGATTCTCAGGAACGCAGTTATAAACAATGACAGCCTGAGAGGCTGGAGTGAAGATATGCACTTTATCGCAGATAAGATCATTGAAATGAACGATGGCAGAGAAAAAAGCATCTTCGTTGGAAAACTGGATGTATTGAACATGGGGGCTTTTGGCCACTCGTTCGGTGGGGCCGCATCAGGGCAGCTTTGTCTGGAGGATGAGCGTATAAAGGCTTTTATCAACATGGATGGCTCACCCTTTGGGGATGCACCGGACAGGGAAATTACCCAGCCGTTCATGATCCTGACCCAGGGCGGTGAGGGAAAGACTTTAATACAAACGGGTTATTGTGATACTGAAAAAAATTTCACCGTGGTGCAGATTAACGGTGCAGAGCATATGAATTTCTCCGATTTGAATTCGTTGATTCCCGCGGTGGGTAAGCTTTCCGGGTTCTTAGGAAGCATTCGTGCGCAGCGTCAGGTTAATATCATGAACCATTATATTCTGGACTTCTTTGATAAACATTTGAAAGGAAAGGCTTCCACGCTGCTCGATGTACCTTCATCCATATACCCCGAGGTTACTGTCTATCGACAGTAAGACTGGGACAACGGGCGGGGCAGAAGAAGCCAGAGGGTGGGCGTTATAGTAACTTGTTAAGTAAAGGAATTCTTCTTAACACGTAATGGGATATCACAAAACATACCGGTACGCCCACTATACATAAAACTGTAAACTTAATCACCAGATACAATGCAATTCCTGCAACTGCCTCTGTCCCCTCTGGCTTTGTCACTATTTAGTAGAAAAATCTACGTCTGAAGAAAAAGAAAAACGGTATAATCGGTGGTCTTATAAATCTACGTCTAAACCTTGGGCGAAATCTTCGTCCGTAATCGTACGGACTGTAAAATCCATCAGGCATATCAAGCACCTCCGTTCGTCTAAAGCTTTGTACTGGCTTGTTGTAATACCAGCATATGGTTTTGACGAATTTTGGTGACAACTTTATGGTAACTGGACGGAGGGGACAGGTTCCTTGTCCCTCGTTACCCCTCATTATGAAACCCCAGGCAATACTTTATCGATGAAAATGTCAACCATGGATGCGTCAAACTGCGTACCTGCGTTGTTGCGCAATTCAGTAACAGCCTCTTCCCTGCTCATGGCTTTTCTATAAATGCGACCGGCTGTCATGGCCTCATAAGCATCCGCTATTGCAATTACTCTTGATTCCAGTGGAATCGCGTCACCCACAAGCCCTTCAGGGTAGCCTTTTCCGTCCACTCGTTCATGATGGTAGAGAATTGCATCCGCATATGCTTCGTGTTCCTTCAGAACTTTAATAACCTGGTAGCCTGCCAGTGAGTGGCGCTTTATCCTTTCCCAGTCCTCCGCAGTCAGTTGTTCCATCTTATTAATGACTTCATCGGGTATGGTGATCTTGCCAATATCATGAACCTGGACGGCTTTTCGGAAATCACTAACCTCCGTTTGGGTTTTTCCAAGCTTTTCATACAATGCCGATGCAAGAATGCTCACCTGGTAGTCATGCTCTTTCTCTATACTAAGCTTCGTGTAGTTTTCCTGCAGAAAACTGTCGATGGTTCTGCTCTTTACCTGCGATCTGCACTCCTGCTTGTTTTGATACATATTCAGATCTGCCTCATGAAAAACATCCTCAATTTTTTGGGTATTTTCTGTTTTTATCGCATAACCCACAGCAATACTTAACCATAACGGCCCCACCAACCAACGGGGTGATTCGTTCAGAATCCTTTGTTTAATTGTTTCTGCCGCCTCCATGGTTGTTTTGGGCATGAGGATGCAGAATTCATCTCCGCCAATACGGCAAATGATATCGTCAGCCCTGAAGGTACTCCTTAAGAAATCCGCAGCACTCTTCAGTAAGCGATCCCCCATCTCGTGACCAAAAATATCATTCATTAACTTCAAGTTATTCAAATCAAGCATCACAATGGTATAGGGCAGGTTACGGGCAGTATTCAGCCGAAGCATTGAATCTTCCATGTAGCGACGGTTATACAGCCCCGTCAGCTCATCATGGAAGCTCAGGTATTCAATCTTTTGTTGTTTTTCAAGCAGCTCGGTAACGTCGCGGAAAACAATTACATACCCTGTAATTTCACCCCCTGGAAGGTGGATGGGGGCTATACGGTAGAGTATCATCAGTTTCTCCCCGGAAAGCGAAATGAGTTGTACTCCGGTATCCGTCTCATTTTGCATCTGGTTTTCATAAAGGTCCTCATTTTTCCAATAGATGGATTCTCCAGTTTTATTGTCCACCATCTTAAGGACTTCCCCGACATCTCTGCTGATAGCTTCCTCTTGATTCCATCCTGTCAATAATTCCGCTGCCGGATTAAGAACCCTAATCCGTCCATTTACATCTGTCGAAATGATCCCATCGCCTACGGATAACAGCGTGGATTGGAAAAGCTCCTTTTCCAAAAACAAATCCAGCTGCGCTTTTTTTCGCTGAGTGATGTCCGACATGCTTCCTATCATACGCTGTGCTTTTCCTTCTGTTCTTTTCACAACAGCACCCCGATCTTCAACCCAGATCACGCTGCTATCCTTGCGAACCATCCGATGCTCACTAAAATATTCTCCCTCGGTCTCTACTGCTTCGTTGATCAACGCAATCACCTTTTCACGGTCCTCCGGGTGGAGGTGAAATGCGAACTCCTCCAGTCTGCCCTTAATATAGCTTTCATCCAACCCTAAAAGCTCACACCATCTTCTGTTGTGGTAAATGATATCCTCTTCAAGACGCCAGTCCCATACACCTTCTCCGGTTACATCAAGGGTCATTCTCATCAGCTCTTCGCTGTCTTTTAGCTTTGCTTCGGTGTTTATTTTCTCGGTAATATCTTCGCATATTACAGCCAGATATCCCTCCCGCGGAGAATAAGCCGACAGCTGCCACCAGCAGTTCAGTTCCTTGATATAAAACGCTGTGGGCTCATCAGAACCGTTGTGTGCTATTTCATTGATAATTTGCTCAAGCTGTATTTGTTTCAGGGTTTCAATCCGCGAGAGATTTTTTCCAATAAGCCGTTGAACCTGCTGATGGATCATCGATTCAAAAGTGCGATTTGCCTCCACAATTTCATAAAGCTCGGGCGCGGCTGTACTGTTATCGTGAACCTTTAGCAGTAAAAAGCCCTTGTTCATCTCTACTGTTAAGAGGTTCCTCTCTTTTTCCCTTAATTCGGCAGCAGCTTTCAGTTCCTGTTGTGTTTTAATAAACCCTCTTATGTAACGCACAATGAAAAACTGAATGATCAAAAACATGACAACTAGCACCAGAAAGTATCGGATATTGATGTTTGCCGTTAATTTTTGAACAGTGCCAAAGATATCAGATTCATGTGCGCTGATGACCATCGTTCCATCAAATGCTTCACATCCCATGTAAGATATGATTTCTCCGTTACCTCTGGTTACTTCATGTGCTCGCTTATCCTGAAGGATGTCCATTCGGTATCCTCCGGCTTCAATATCGGAAATAGCTGAATTGGCATCCGTAATAATCACATCCCAGGCCAGGAGCCTGTCACCTTTTTTTACCGGGGATTGTACAATAATAAGCCTTTCATCAGAAATATACTTGATGGTAAGTTCTGTTTCATCCCATGCAATGAGATCTGCAATATTTGCATCAGGTCCGATGGAATGTATCACAAGGCCGCCTTGCGCAACCCTTGCGGCAGATCTTAGCTGGTCAAACACCGCAACACCGTCATTATACCGCGGAATGGTAAACTGCTCTAATTCGTCAAAGGTTACTTTTCCGTCCAAATAGTCGGCCAACATATCCCGGATGACCGTCCGGCTTGAAAGAGAAGCTGCATTATACCGCACACTCATCAAAAACGTTTCAAACACCTGATGCTTGTTATGTGTGATCTGCCGATAATTCTCCACTGTCACGCGTTCAAGCTGTGTTGAAAGGGGTTTGTATATGCCCAGAAAAATAAAAAGAGATATGATCACAAGGAAAACTAAAATTGTTAATCGAATCTGGCGATTTATTTGCTTCATGCTTCACTCTCCATCGCGCTATATTGAACAATAATGTCGCCTGATGGCTTACAACAATACAAACAGGCACATCTACCGGCATATGCTTTTGGCCTCCTTAATTCATCGGTAACCGCATCATACGTTTTTGGCACTTGCCTGAAAAGACACTATGCAATCCCCTGTTCTGCTTGTTTCGTGCCTTCTTTTCTCTTAGCCAGCAGTTCCTGAATAGAACTCATCTCTTTCGGTCTGCTCAGAAGGTATCCCTGGGCATAATCACAGCCGGTAGCTTTGAGGAACTCCAGCTGCTCTTCCGTTTCCACACCCTCGGCAATCACAGAAAGGTTCAGGTGATGTGCCATATGTATCATATCTCCGAGAAGGTTTTTGGAATATGCCTCGGCAGCAATGTCATCTACAAAAGCTTTATCAATCTTCAGCGTATCGATGGGAAGCATCTTCAGATAATTCAGGGAAGAATAACCGGTCCCAAAGTCATCCAGCGAAATATGAATACCCAATGTTTTCAGTTCTTTCAACAGTTCCACCGTTTCTTTCGGGGATTCAATCAGCATGGATTCCGTAATCTCGAATTCAAGCCTGTACGGTTCCATCTGTGTTTCTCTTAAAACGTCCTTTACCAGCTGAACAAAACCCTTATCTCTCATCTGCACCGCCGATATGTTTACTGATATCAGAGCATCCAGATCATAATGTGCGCAAAGCTCTTGAAACATCTGGCACGCGGTTAGCATCACCCATTTCCCAATGGGAATAATTAAACCTGATTTTTCAGCCAACGGTATAAAATCCATCGGGCTGATAATGCCCCGGGAGGATTTCCATCGGATGAGGGCTTCAAAACCACGGATGCTGTTGCTGTCATCCAGCGAAAACTGAGGTTGGAAATACAGAAGGAATTCAACGTTTTTCACAGCTTCTGCTAATTGTTTCTCCAGTTCAATTTTTCGAAGGATCTCTTCCTTCATATCTCCTCTATAAAACTGTATGTTGTTTCTTCCTTTTTCCTTTGCTTTAAACATGGCAGTATCAGCGCATCTCATCAGTTCAATCTCCTCTTCGCCGTCGAAGGGGTACACTGACACACCAAAGCTTGCAGAGGGGCTGATATTAGGGGCTTCCGAAATTTCTATTTCGGAAATGCACCGGCGGATTTGGTCGATGAAGCGAAAAGCACTGTTCTCATCCATGGGCCTCTGAATCAGCAGCGCAAACTCATCTCCACCCAGCCTTCCTGCCAGATCTTCCTCAGCCATGCTTCGATTCAGGATTTCTGTAACCTTATTCAACAGTTCATCCCCTGCACGATATCCCTGGGTATCATTGATATGCTTGAAATTATCAACATCAAAAAAGACAATATACACTGGATTTTTCTTTTGGTTCAAACGCAGCATTGACTGAAGCCGTACAAGGATCATTTCCCGGTTGGGCAGACCTGTCAGCGGATCGAAATAAGAGATATAGTTCAGCTTTACTTCCTTCTCATACATCTGCTCATTGTATTCTTTCAGCTGTTCATTCTGGCCGCGAAGCTCTTCCTCTGTTGCAGAAACTTCCTCATAAAGCGAAAGAATTTCCTCTTTTTGGTGCATGGCTTCTAAAAACATCTTTCTTTCTTTTAAAAACCGGTTTTCGTTTGTCTTCATCACAATGGCTGCAGCAATGAAGAGGACAAAAAACAATCCAAACTGAACGGTAAAGTAAGCCTGATTCATCAAAACAGACTTACCAAAATGAAAGATCCTTAAATTTATACCCGAAATAATTAAGCTTGCACCTACATAGTAAAGCATAATGCGGTTCGTTCGGCTAAGAGCGAGGATGATTTGAATAAAGCCCATGGTTAAAACGGCTGGGGTTACATTAATAAAGAAATGATCAATTGTATAAAGGAACCAAAGGTTGATCAGTATGGAAACAAAATGTGTCATGTGACGTGGTTTAATTTGTACTCTTGTAACCAGTTCAAACAACGCCGCAATTGAAAGGTAAAAGATACTGCTGTATAATGTGTCCTGGATAGGCTGGTGCCATAAAAGGTTTCTGATGATGATGTGTGTTATTATACCAACTACCAGTACTGGTGACGCGAACAATGCTGTCAGAATGTTTTCATACAACTCAATCTGCTTTTCATCGTTTGATGCATCTATTGCTTTCAGAACAGACGGAACATTTCGGCGCATCTTCAAAATTTTATCCAAAAAAACACCTTCTCCCAAGATGCAATGAACCCTCCCTGGAGTACCTGCCTGAAGATGCTGCAAGCAAAGGATGGTTTACCTGCACACTGATACTGTGATTGTTCAAAACCTTTATTCAATCTATTCTTCAAGAAGTCAGGCTTAGTTGTTTCATTTTTACCACTGCATGCACAGAATAAACAACATACTGATGTGCACAGGCAGACATCTTTCAGCAAGGAAAAGTACATCTTCCATACCTTACCACCAAACGGTTAAGTAGAAACAACAAACAGAGCCAGGAAGGCAGATAATAAAGAGGAAAGCGCTTGTGCCATAAACCTTGCCGAACTCCCGCCATAAAAAAGAACCCACGAATGGTCTCGTGAGTTCGAAGGTGATATTATGGTATTATATTATGGAAAACTTAAAAACAAATTTATTGAGCTTTGGTTTCATTGGCCGCAGGCTCTGCGGATGTTGACTTTTCAGCATTTTTACCCAGGATTTCAGGTAATTCCATGCCGGCCATCTTAAACATCTCGTTCATCGGAGGAATGGATTTCAGCATTCCGGAAAGGAAACCGGCAGTCGCCGTCGTTCCTTCCTTACCGCCCATACCATCCCATACAGTTACTTTGTCGATCTTGATGTTCTTAATGGCTTCAACCTGAACCTTCATCAGCTCTTCCATCTTGTCTGCAAGCAGCATGCGTGTAGCATTCACAGCATCACCGCCGGCTGCCTGAACCAGCTGAGCATAACCCATGGCTTGTTTGGTCAGGACTTCCTGTGTACCGCGGGCTTCAGCCTCCATCTTCAGGTAAATAGCGTCGGCATCACCTTTTGCCAGGCGTCTGATCTGCTCGGCCTGTGCCTCTGCTTCCAGTTCAAGCCTCTTCTTTTCAATTTCAGCACTCACCAGGACGTCTGCTTCCTGGGTGGCTTTTTCACGGGCGGCACGGGCAAGCTCTGCTTCCTGCTCGGCAACATAGGCTTCCATTAACGCCTTCGCTGTCTGGATCTTCTCAGATGAGGTAGCAATCTTCAAGGCCTCTGCTTCGCGTTCACGGCGTACAGCGTTAGACATGGCCACCTGGGCCTTGGATTCGTTTTCACCCTTAATGGCTTCGGCATCGGCGGAAGCCACCTGGATTCTCTGGTCACGTCGGGCATTTGCCTCACCAATAGCACCGTCTCTTTCCTTTTCTGCAACTGTCCGCTTTGCGTCATTGATGGCTTTTGCAGCGGCTTCTCTACCAAGAGCAACGATATAGCCAGATTCGTCACTGATGTCAGTAACGTTTACGTTGATCAGGCGAAGACCAATTTTCTTCAATTCAGTTTCCACGTTGCTGGATACGGCATCCAGGAACTTATCCCTGTCGGTGTTGATTTCCTCAATATCCATCGTGGCGATAACCAGACGCAGCTGACCAAAAATGATGTCTTTGGCAAGGTCTTGAATTTGAGCAAGCTTCAGGCCCAATAACCTTTCTGCTGCGTTCTGCATGACACCGGCTTCAGTGGAAATACCCACTGTAAAGCTTGACGGAACGTCAATACGGATATTCTGGCGGCTAAGTGCGCTCTTCAGGTCAACGCTGATGGACATCGGTGTCAGGTCTAAAAATTCGTAAGCCTGGATGACCGGCCATATAAACCCGGCGCCACCATGGATACATTTCGCCGAAAGGGCTGTGCCATCTTTTGACGAGCCTACATTACCGTAGATAACCATGACACGGTCGGACGGGCACCTCTTGTACCGGGAGATAATGAACATCAGGGTTGAAAAAACCAGGATAACGATAACTGCGGTAAGAATGAATTCACTTGGCATTTTATAATGACCTCCTACACATTATTTAAAAACCCCGTGGGGGGATTTTTGACCTGATATAAGCTTGCGTTTACTATTCGTGCATGACGGCTGACTGCCAGTTATGCAGAACAATCATATGGATGCAAGCTTTCTGTTTTCATTTCTATACGATAGTTTTGTAAGGTTACTAGTTAATTTTCCGGTTCATGGAAACTAATTATGCCGATTCTTTCTGCTGTGAAGCTTCTTTCGGCGCAACCAGAAGCACTCCTTCGGATGCGATTGCCAAAACTGTAATCTTCTCGCCTGTTTTAATAGGACGGTCGGCTTTTGAAACTGCATCCATTTCACATAAGCGATCCTGAACAATCACATTCACTTTCCCATGCCCGTTTACGGGTATCGTCAGGTAAACATCGCCTTCCTTGCCCACAGCATTCTCCATTCTAACATTGCCGCTTTGCTGCATTCTGACAAAAGCGCGGATGATCCATGCGACAAACCACAAGGCCAGCCAACCCACTGCAACTGCCAGAATAACCGCCAGGATACCGGGGAAGTTCCAGTCAATGGCCACAACACCCATCCATCCACCTACAGATAAAAATGCGACAATTCCTCTGACAGTAAACAGACGCAGCGCATCACCCTTATCATGGCTGTGTTCAGTGTGATGACCGTGAGCATGGCCATGTTCAATTCCATGGGCAACTCCATGAACGGTGTCGTGGTCAATATCCTGATGGACGTCCGTCATATCATGGCTGTCACCGCTGAAGACTTCGTGGACATGGCTGTCCGCTATGTCGTGCCCTTCACCGCTGAAAACGTCGTGGACATGACCATCTGCAATGTCGTGTCCGTCCATCCCATCATGCAAATTCAAATCGCCATGATCTGCCCCGTCAGGTGAATCGGCTTCGCCCACCTGGATAAAACCAAACAGCATCAGGGCAAACTGAAGAACCATGAAAAGCGTTGCCGGTGCGGCAATAGATGCAAGCACTCTTTGCAAATCAGTTAAAGAATTCCACCATTCCATATAATTCTCCTTTCTGCTTTATTCCACACCATACATTCGGCCTGGAAAGCCATAAACGTACCAGTGTAATGATTATTGTGCCACGGGGATTACCAGCTTTGGACGCCGGCATCTTTCTATGAATATATTATTCCGGGCAGTGTGACTAAATGTTTTTTGTCAGATGGTTTGCCGCCTTTATGTATTCAGCTGATAAGCAAGCGTAAACCAATGCTTCGAGAATTAACCTTAACCGATTCTTTGCACCTGGAAAGGGCTCTTGAAAGGTTTTCAGACGCTCATCAAGTTTCTGCTGCAAATGGCTGCCATGCACATCCACCTTATTGTCTGAAGTGATTAAAACATCACAAAGGCATTGGTATATATCGCTGTCATCCATAATGTCGTCGGAACGATCTAACAGGTCGCCGTTAACATAGCTTATCAGGCTGGCAACCCTTTCAATCACGAAGGTGCCTCTAAACAAACTAATCAGAATAATACGTCCCAAATGGTTCTTGGAGTACTTCCGGTTAACCGGCGGGCTCACATAACCCCTCTTGATCCAGTTTTGAATGGTACTGGCCTCAAGCCCTGTAATTTCACACACCTGCGACAGAGTAATCCCATTGGTTACATTGAAAATCCCCTCAAGCAGCCCTGTCGATGAAATTTGAACCGTTGTCCCTGGAAAATAAGCAGGTGGTTTCATAGGATACCTCCCTTCCACTTCACTTCCTGGTTCGTTGTTTCCGAACTTGAATCTATTATATACTAGGTTCTGTTGATTGTAAATACCGTTCATGTGAACTTTTCATATGTATTCATGAACTCTTTTCGGTGAATAGTGAATAGATGAGTATTGCTAAGTTTTTCGTTAATTATCTCGCTATTTCACCACTTTTTGATTTTATGCGAGAGGACCCATGGGTTTTTTGAATGCGGACAATCAGAAGATAAATGAGAAGAACCAGAAAAAGGCCTGCTGCCACACCGGTAAAATCCAGCCACACATCCTGTATCTGTGGTCCTCGTTTAAAGAATATTTGAATGGTTTCATCGGAAAGAGCGATTACGAGGCCGGTAAACAGGCCATTTAGGATGGATTGCAGCCGTATCGGGCGATAGAGGATGAGCAATAATGCCAATTCTACCCCCAGCATGCCAAATTCAGTGAAGTGTGCAAGCTTTCGGACGATGTGTTCGGTAACGTTCCCCTGGCCAAGAAAGAACTCCAGGAACGGCACGATGATTTTCATGAAAGTCTGGCTCATCTGTTGAGATTGTGCCATGCTCTTCATAGAATTTCCCCAGATGAAGGCAACGGTGGCGAACAGGAGGGTCAGTACAGCAATTGTCATGATTCTGCGTTTTTCCATATATACTTCCTTTTCTCGGTAGGTATCGTCATTATTATTATAACAAGGGAAGCGATTGCATGCAAATGCAGGCGTTTTATTTACATTAAAATTCTGCTATGGAATTGGGAACTTTTTTAGTATACAATCAAAAATGAATGGACCATTGGAAAGGTGTAGAGTTATGAATAAAGAGATTTTAATCAATTACCTGAATTCCTTGGAGGAATGCGGCATACCGGGCTGCGACTGTGCAGTATATTACAATCACAAGCCTGTTTTTCGTCATATGATGGGGTATGCCGACATAGTCAGCAAAAAGCCGTTAGCGCAAACAAACACCTATTGGCTGTATTCCGCAACAAAGCTGTTTACCTGTACAGCAGTGATGCAGCTAATTGAACAGGGGCGCATCGGCCTGGACACTCCGGTTTCCGAATACCTGCCGGAATTTATGACGATGAAGGTAAAGGAGGGTTCGGGGGTTCGACCTGCAAAAAAACCAATTACGGTTCGTCACCTGTTGTCCATGCAAAGCGGTTTGAACTATAACCTCGATGCACCGTCCATCCTGAAGATTCTGGGAGCTTCCGAGTATGAGGCTACCACAAGGCAGGTTGTTGCGGCTTTGGCCAATGAGCCTCTTGATTTTGAACCGGGCACCCGTTTTCAATACAGTCTCAGCCACGATGTGCTGGGGGCAGTCATTGAAGTGGTTTCAGGGCAGCAGTTAGGCAAATACTTCGAAGAGCATCTGTTTAATCCCCTGGGCATGAAGAATACGGGGTTTGAATTGACACTGGAAAGAAAGGCAAACCTGGCCGGTCAGTTTGAGTACCATATGGAATCAAAAACATCCACATCGGTACCAAACAAAAACCGTTATGCCTTGACCAGAAATTTTCAGAGTGCAGGCGCAGGCTTGATTTCAACCGTCGATGACTACATTCTGTTTCTCGACGCCATGTGTAATGAAGGTGTCAGTGCCGATGGTTACAGGGTGCTTTCCATGGACAGTATCAACCTGATGCGCAAGGACCAGCTGAAAGGGGAATCCAAAAAGGATTTTGATGCATGGTGCAGGTATGGTTACAGCTATGCACTGGGTGTGCGCACCCTCATAGAACGACAGAGCTCGGGTGCCCGAAGCCCCTTGGGCGAGTTTGGCTGGGACGGTGCCGCCGGAGCCTTCGCGCTGATTGACACGGAAAATCATTTAGCCCTCTTTTATGCCCAGCATGTTTTAAACTGTGGTTATGCTTATAATGTCATCCATCCGAAGGTTCGTAATCTCACCTATGAGATGATGGGCCTGTAAAGGACGGGAATCAGTGCAGGAAGATATCTGCCATGCGTGATTTACTAAAATATTCCTGCATACGAAAAATGTGAATGAATATTTTTAAATCCACTAAAAAACCTCCGGAAAAGCGCCGGAGGTTTTTGTTATTCAATATATTTGTCTTACTTTATAACTCTGCGGATACCCAGAAGGGTTCCGCTGTATTTTGTGTAGTCTGAAAGTGACGCGATCACAATCTTGGCCTTTCTCGAAGAAGCGTGAATAAACTTATCGTCGCCTATGTAGATACCCACATGCCCCAGCTCATTATCCCAGTACCGGTCGAGCAGCAAAAGATCTCCGGGTTTGATATCGCTGCGGGATACCTTTGTGCCAACGCCATAATACTCTGCAGCAGAACGCGGCACCTCAATATCAAAATGCTCGAATACATATTGGGTAAAGCCCGAGCAATCAAAGCCCTTCGGAGATTTTCCGCCATATACATATTTAACCCCAACAAATTTCTGTGCATATTCCAGAACCTTTGTGGCCAGGTCGGAATTGTGCGGCTGGGGCGGGATTTCAGCACGGGAAACCAGCTTTTGGCTGTTCACGACATATTTCGTTTTCACATAGCCTTCAACATCGCCGCTGGTCTTAATTCTGGACCATTCACCCTTGGTTTCAAGAAACTGGACCTTATCCCCGGCTTTCAGCGTTGCAAGCTTTTTCGTTTCGGCATCCGGGCCTTTTCTTAAATTCAGTGTGGTGGAATTGACATATTTGTAAACAACGGGTGCCTTATCGGAAACATATTCGGCATACACATACCCCTTCACATCATCCGAGGTGATGATATTGATCCACTTATCCAGCACCTCTATGACCTGAATGCGAGTTCCCTGATACAATGTGCCCAGCTTTTCCGTATCGGAGCCGGCACCATCCCGTAGATTTACCTTGTCGACGGAAACGTATTTATATACCGGAGGTTTTGTATCGGCGGTGTATTCGGCGTAGACATACCCCTTCTGTTTGTCGGGGGTGATCACTTCCAGCCATTTGTCATTTGCCTGCTGTAGCACCTGAATGCGGGTGCCCTTCCCCAGCTCTGCCAGTTTTTCATTGTCGGAACCAGGGCCGCTGCGGACATTCAGTTCATCGATCTGGACGTATTTGAACACAGGTTCCCGGGCTTTTTGTTCAAGGGCGAACTTTTCACCTGCATCGGCAGCAAGAACAGCTGCGGTGTTTGCATACTGGTTATTGATTGAAGCAATGACTGCCGGTGCATTTTGGGCGCTTTCATCTTCAGCTGAAGCAGGGGTTGAACTGATGGGTGTGTTTGTAGTCTGCGCTGACGCCAGTGAGCTTGGCTGCTGACCGGAGGAAGTGTTGTCGGTCTGCGCTAGCAAAGGTGCGTTCTGGCCGGGGGATGCGCTCGTGGTTTGTGTTGCCGCTGATGCGTTCACACCTTCAATGGGGCGCGAACTCTGAGCAGATGCCTGGTTCGGGCTTGCGGTTGAGGCTTCAGCCACTGTATTTGTTTTATTTGATAATTCTATTTCGTTTTGAGATGTATTTTGTGAAATTCTGCTGGACAATTGCTCGCCTGATTGAACAGATGCTTCTGTCTGCAAACCACTACCGGTGAGTGATGCTGCAACTGTTTCGGGCTGAGGATTGGTAATACCTGATATTAATGCAAAACCATATACTACAATGGTTATGACAATCACTACTGCAGCCAAAGCCTCGGAGCTTTGTCGCAATAAAACCCTTCTATTCATTTTACCCCCTGTTAGGCTTACGGAGTTAGCTGACGGGCTTGGGTAGCAGGAAACCCTACGTGCCGTGTAAAAACAGCAGATTCGCCCCGGAAATGGTTCCTCCGTTACTGGTTTCTCCAATATTCAGCCTTTAATATGATGTATACGGACAAACCAGAAATGGTTACAACCAGTAGACATCAAACTGAATTCTCTCTATGGCGAATATTTTATCATTTTATCTGCAAGCGTTCAAGTTATTTTTTGGTATAAAAGGACTAATTGATTGATTTTACGCAACAAGCCAGAGGGAACACAAATATAACTTTCCGTAGCAATAGATTAGTGTTATAATCGAAAGAAAAATATTTCGGAGGGATTTATGAAACAGGATATGATTGTCATTATAGATCTCGGTAGTCGCATGAATACCGCCATTGCCAGGGCAGTACGCGCTCTTGGAGTATACAGTGAAATTCACCCCCATGACATCACCGTGCAGAAACTGCACCAGCTTCCAAATGTGAAGGGGATAATTCTGAACGGCGGAGAAAATAATTTCGTTGACGGGGTTAAGATTGACGTTCATCCTGAGCTGTATGATGCAGGTTACCCTCTCCTGTCAGTAAGCCACGATGCAGCTTTGTGTGAAAACAGGCTTGAAAGCTGGCCTGAAAAAGAAAATGAACTGAAAAGCACCCTGCAATCATTCCTGTTTTCAACCTGTAAGGCCGAACCAAACTGGAACATGAAGAATTTCGTGGAAGATCAGGTTGAACTGATCAGAAAGCAGATTGGCGATAAAAAGGTTTTGCTCGCATTATCCGGCGGTGTTGACAGTTCTGTTGTCGCTGCAATGTTGATCAGGGCAATCGGCAAACAGCTGGTATGCGTGCATGTGAATCACGGCCTGATGCGCAAAGGTGAATCCGAGCAGGTAATCCAGGTTTTTAAGGAACAATTGGATGCCAATTTGGTTTATGTAGATGCCTCTGAACGTTTCCTGACAAAGCTTGAAAATGTAGCCGACCCTGAACAAAAAAGAAAAATCATCGGCAGCGAGTTTATACGCGTATTTGAGGAAGAAGCCCGCAAGCTTGATGGAATCAGCTTTTTAGCCCAGGGAACCATTTACCCGGATATCGTTGAAAGCGGAACCAAAACAGCCAAGATGGTAAAATCGCACCATAATGTCGGGGGTTTGCCTGATGATTTGCAGTTCTCCCTCGTTGAACCGCTTTATTATCTGTTTAAGGACGAGGTTAGGGCATGCGGGCTGGAGCTTGGCCTGCCCGAATCCATGGTTTACAGGCAACCGTTCCCGGGGCCTGGTCTGGGGGTGCGCTGTCTGGGCGCTATTACAAGGGGGCGGCTGGAATCCCTGAGGGAATCCGATGCCATTCTGCGCCAGGAATTTCATAATGCCGGCCTGGACAAAAAGGTTTGGCAATACTTCACCATCATTCCGGATTTCAAGTCGGTGGGTGTGAAAAACGATGAGAGATGTTATGAGTACCCGGTCATTATCCGGGCGGTCAACACTATAGATGCGATGACAGCAACCATCGAGCAGATAGAGTGGCCCGTACTTTTAAGGATTACCGACAGAATTCTTGCGGAAGTCCCGAATGTGAACCGTGTCTGTTATGACTTAAGCCCCAAGCCCTGTGCCACGATTGAGTGGGAGTAAGAAAGCAAAACCTCGGAAACCTGATTTCCGGGGGTTTTTACTTTTTAACATCCGCCTGCTCCCCTTCATCCTGGTTCATTTCCTGATATAGATCTTTATTGAAGGGTTTGCTGAAGAAATCAACCACTGCGCCTGCGTCGGCCTCCATCCCCGACGGTATGGGGATGCAAAGAGTGGAGCGTCTCATTCGGGGAATTCTTGTGCCTGAAAGCTGACGGTAGCTGAATACCAGCAGGTCTGTTTTCTTCGGGTGAAAACCAACTGCTTCCAAAATAGAAGTCACCCCGTTCCAATCGGTGAGCGTACCCATGTAGTAAACACCGTCACGGGCAATAATGGCTTCAGCGGGGGCTTTCAGTAATCTTTTTTTATGAACCGAGTAAGAAAGAAAACCAATGCAATAGAATAGAACGGCAAAGGCCATCATAATGCCCAGAAAAACTGTATTATCCTCACGGACAAACAGCATGAAAATAACACCTATGACCAGAAACAGACTTCCTACAGATATGCCCATGATTTTCAGGCCTGCCGTATCTGATACTTCCTCATTCACCATCTCAGCCCATTTGGCGGGGTCATACTGCCAACGGGCGATAATATTCCCGGTGAGGATTTTCTGCATTACAAGAGCGCGCTTGCGGAAGATCAGGTAACTTATCAAGCCCATCAGAGCAAAAAACCCGCCGATGAAGATCATGCCGTACCCATACTGAAACATATCCAGCCTGCCCAGAAAAGGTAAAACAATGACTGCTGCTCCAAAAATCATGATAGCAAGACTGACCCGCACACCGGTTCTTTCTTGGTTTTTAAACTGGTTCTCCATATTGAACCTCCTCGATAAAAATGGCTTTTACTTATGCTCTTCTCTGTAATAAACAAAGATGAATCCATACCTGATTTTTTATCAGGTGAACACATATTTCACGAGTCGATTGCAGGTTGAGTTCCAGTGGGCATTCGCCCTGGGGGCTGGTTCTTTATGTAAGATTATTTTCCTCCGTCTCGACAGCCGAAATCTCTATAATAGACCTTGCTGCTGCAATGTAATCCGAAAGTGGCATGTTTTCTCCCATACCGTTGAAATATGGTTCCTCCGCGAGTTTCTCAGTGAAAAAGCATATAATCAAATCATCACTGAGAAGGCTTTTTAATTTTGTATATTCCTTGATCATCGTAGTGATTCCCACCATATTTTTAACTGCCTGATATTGCTCTTCTGCCTTCCGATGCTTTTGCAAAAGTTCTGTGAGAAAACGGTCGGTTTCATAAATTTGATACCGGTCCATATTGTAAACACGTGCTGCAAATTCCAGACCCTCAATGGTTTGTAGCGTGAAGCGAGACAGCAGCCCTGCGAAATCCTGTGTTCTGAAATAATACCTGTGGCCTTGCAAAGCACAGAATGCACGCAGTGTATCTAGGTACCCCAGCTTTGTGTTCTTTTTAATTCTGTCCCGGTTAAATTCAAAAACTCCTCCCAGGGGTTCATCCGGTCGTATCAGTTTGATGCTGACATCTTTGCTGATGAGGCTTTTTCTTACGTTCCGCCCCGGAAGTTCGATGACAATAAACCGTTTGTAGCCCTTTTTAATCATCAAATTGATGGGCATATTGTCGTACAGGCCACCATCCAGAAATGTGTTATCTCCGATCTTCTGTGCTTTGTAAATGGGAAAACAGGCAGATGCAAGCAGATAATTGATAAACTCCTCTTCTGGGATGTCTTCCCTGAAGATCTCCATGGGCTTGTTGTTTTTTATCGAATAGGTGACCATCCCAAAGTCGACAGGGGAATCGTAAATTTTATGGACATCCAGGTTCTGCTCCAGTAATTTTTTAAGCGGCTCGTTATCGAAACCCTTTTGTTTGATGAAATCCCGGGCAACCCGAAGGATATTCTCAATATTAAAAAGATTTTTATTTTGTACAATTTCTGCATTTGTTTCAATGACGTCTCCAAGTTCAATGTCATCATAAAGCCGTTCCATTCTTTCAGCTTCCCCCTGAACAACGAAAGCTGCATTAATAGCCCCGATGGAGGTTCCCGCCACGGCAGATATGGTAATCCCCAATTCCCGAAGGGCTTTCCAGGCACCAACCTGATAGGCTCCCCTCGTGCCGCCGCCGGCAAGTATCAGACAATAGCTTTGTTCCAAGTTCAACACCCCGCATATGGTCAATCCCGTCAATTTTGGTTCGATAGTTATATTATACAATATTGGCTGAAGGGTTCAACAAAATTATGTATCTGATTGGTATTCAAAAAGCCCCCCTGTACAGGATTACACCCAATACACACGTTGCTGCGAAAAAGGATTTGAAATAAATATGTTTTATCTCAAATTTACTTTGGAATAATGGTAATCTTCGAAAAATTCGAAAGACAGCGCAAAACCCTCTGGGACATCCATTCCTATATTGATTAGTTCACCAAGGTTAGCTGCTTTACTGCCAAATTGAGGATAGTCCTTCCACTGAAGATCCTTTAACGACGAAATCATAATCTCTCCGTTTCCTTTCTATCACTGGATTTCCTTTTTGACGAGATAAGATATGGAATTAAATGGATATGTTTTTGTTGGCATAATCTATGGTAACCCTCGGGAGTGAATGCGTCAAGTGAATATTTAAGCTGAAACGGCAGGGTAAACCCCTGCCGTCCTGTTATTTTGGAACTCATCCATTGTGAAATATGCCTTTCACACTGTTTTAGACATTTAGCATCCAGCCGCCACAATTAGATCACTCAGGATGCAGATGAAGTGCTTGCAACCTGTTCCGGCCTATGGCATAACGGAACATATTCCCGACGCGGGGCAATACTTTTGTATGCGGGGCGGATGATTTTTCCATTGTTCACCAGTTCCTCGATGCGGTGTGCACTCCAGCCCACAATTCTGGAGATGGCAAACAAAGGCGTAAATAGCTCTTCCGGAATGTTCAGCATCCTGTAAACAAGGCCGGAATAGAAGTCTACATTGATGCTGACGCCCTTGTACATTTTCCTTCGTTCTGCGATAACCTGGGGCGCAAGCCTCTCCACCCGCTCATATAGGTTAAATTCATGTTCAAAGCCCTTTTCCTGGGCCAGCTCTTTCGCATACCCCCTGAAAATAATCGCACGGGGATCGGAAATGGAATATACTGCGTGGCCTACCCCATAAATCAGGCCTGCCCTGTCAAAGGCTTCCTTGTTTATAATCTTGGCAAGGTAATCACGAATTTGTGTATCGCTTTCCCAGTCCTTCACTTCCCGCTTCATGTCTTCAAACATCTGGACCACCTTCACATTGGCGCCGCCGTGGCGCGGACCCTTCAGCGCACATAATGAAGATGCCATGGCTGAATAGGTGTCTGTACCGGTAGAGGTGATCACATGGTTGGCAAATGTGGAGTTGTTTCCTCCACCATGCTCTGCATGAAGCACCAAAGCCAGGTCCAGTAAAATGGCTTCCAGCCGGGTAAATTTTGAATCGGGCCTGAGCAGATGCAGGATGTTCTCAGCAGTGCTGTATTCAGGCTTCGTCGCGTGAATGACCAGGCTTTTTTGCTGATAATAATGGGTTAAGACCTGATACCCGTATACAGCCAGCGAGGGCAGCTGTGCGATAAGCTGCAGGCATTGCCGCACAACATTTTCAATGGAAACATCATCTGCATGGTTGTCATAGCAATATAAGCTCAGCACGCTTCTGGACAGAAGGTTCATGACATCATTGCTTGGAAGCTTCATTACCGCATCTTCAACAAAGGTTCGGGGAAGGCATCTGAATTCAGTGAGCAGCCCTTCAAAAGCTTTTAATTCGGAATGGTTGGGCAGCTTTCCAAACATCAGCAAATACGCGGTTTCTTCAAAGCCGTATCTTTTCTCACTGATAAACCCGTTTACAATGTCATGGATATCCATTCCTCGGTATATCAGCCGCCCTGGTGCAGGAACTGCTTCTCCCCCTTCAAAGCTGGTAGCACTAACTTCTCCGATTTCTGTAAGTCCGGCCAGAACACCCTTTCCATTGATGTCACGAAGCCCTTTTTTCACTTCATATTTGGTGTAAAGCTCGGGATCTATTTTGCTGCATTCCTCCGCCATCATTGCATATTCATTGATCAGTAAATTGTTTTTTCTTTTTTTTACGTTCATGTTTATAGCTCCTCTCCCCCAAAAAAATGGTAACCTCTTTGCAGTGGTTTCCTGCTTTCGTTTATGCGCCACCAAGTGCCTTTTGTTAAACTAAAAAGGCAATAAACCTGTAATATTATTTGTGAAAGAAAAAAATGAGTGCTTTAAAAATGGAACAAAAAAACCATGGAGTATATCCATGGTTAAAGGCACTATACTCCTCTTTCACAGCCTACGAGGTTAGCTGACGGGCTCGGATTGAAAGAGTTATCCTATCCTGATGGAATTCGCCCCGTGGTTGGGTCCCCCGCTTCATATAAATGAACTCGGCTTATTCTATTCACTTTAGCGGAATTATTCCCTTTGATGATGTCTAACTGGAAATAAAATCCTGCTAAAGATTTGGATTAGTGTAATTTTATCATATTGCCGATATGACGTCAAACTTTTTTTAAAAGTGGATATGCCCCTTCACGCAGTTACTGTTCAGGGGAGCTCAGCGATGTCATCCTGTTTTATTTCACTTCTGCTTCCATCACCTTTACGATCAGATCGATGTATCCGTAGTAGCTTAAAATGGGAACATAATTCAGGAAAAGTACCTCCTGGATACTGTTATTCTGAATCAGGCTGAAAATATTCTTCTCGTATTGCCTTGGATCAACAATGTATATTTCTTCATAATGCGGCAGCAGGAAAGGAACCATTGCATTGCCATAGGAATCCTTGATGACCAGGATTTTCTTTCCGTTGGCCACATCGGTTTTTATGATTCCCAGAGGCCTGTCACCGCTTAAAAAAACGCGGTATTTGATCTTTTTATCGGCATGGGACATGTCAATAACCTTCATTTTAATCGCCGAGCCGTAATAAATATTATATTCATTCTTTATGAAGGGTTTATATACAGTGATGGTATCGGGGTTGCGTTTCAGGTTGCTGCTGCCGGTGGTCTCATACATGGAGCCTATATAGCCTTCAATGACATCAGTCTCATACCTGGTTAGGGGGACGGGCTCCAGCCCGGCAGCCTGCACGAAGCCGGTATAGGCATAGTAAGCCCCTAATGCAGTCCAATGATGGTCGGTTCTGAAATAGACATATTCGTCGCTGTGCTCATTTATTGAGGTGTAGGCATCAACGGGAACAACCCCCTTCAGCCTTGCATTCACATATTCTATCGTGTCCTTTTGTGAATCGGTCAGCTCCTGGAATTTATCTTCCTTCAGAAACTCCATACTGGTTGGTGCAAGCATGGAATAAACCTTCACTCCGTCTCCTGCCTGCTGCTGGAACTGGTTGAGGGTTTTTACATAGTAATTGGCCGAATCCTGGCTGAACGGAAACAGCGCATATGCCGCATCCTTATAGATCAAGACCTTTCCGATGGTTTTTCCATGATCATCCCGTGCTGGTTTGCTTGTCGGTGAAGGAGTGGTTTCAGGCTGAACAGGGGATGAATCAGTTGAACTGTCCGGTACTGCTGTGCCTGGTTGCGTGGGCTTTGTTGCAGTGGAACTACCCAACACAGTCTCGTTCGGCTGCGCGGGAGACGGTTCGGTCGGATTGACCTGTACTGCCACATCTGTTTGAGCGGGCAATGATGCAGGCGAGTTATCTATAGTTGCCACACCTGGTTTGTCGTCTGCTGATTCGATAGGATTATCGGACGTACCCTGATTACTGGGTGCTGCCGCACCTGGGTTAACAATTGCTTCAAGAGTCGATTCAACCGGCTCAATGGCAACATGCTCTTCAAATGAATTAAACCCATCGGAAGCAACCAGTTGAACCTCCTGTGCCCCTGGGAACCCCATCAGGGACTGGACATCGTTACTAATGCCGGCAAAAAAATCCCTTGCGAAAAACTGATCGGCAAAGTAGTTCTCAACTGAGGTGAAATATTCCCCGCTTAAAAACGATTCCCGCCGAAACTTTGGCATCTGCGCCAGCAACCTGTTTTCCTGCTCGGATACAGTCTGATCCTTTGAAAACAAATTCATCATACCACCCAAAATCAGGCAGAGCGCAAAAACAGCAATATTGATGATTTGCTTATGCTTTGTGATATTTCGCACCCATCTGAACAATCGCTTCATCCTGCTAAAACCTGAAATACAAAAACGGATTATAGGACTTTCCAACAAGGAATGCCGTGGATAAAACCAGCAAAACCAGATTGACGACGGGGTGGCCCAATGCCGGTATCCAACCCCCATATTTCCAGCTTTCCGTCCGTTTTTGAACCCTCTCCCACAATTTTGACACAAGCGGTGTGCATGCAATCATTGTCACAATTACAAACAGGATATTGTTTGTGATCACAATCTTGTCCTCAAGGCTGAGAAAACCATTGTTACCCGCTCCAAACATGATACCCAGGTAGCGCACTGCATCTCCAAGCTTAGTAAAGTAGAATAACACCCATCCAACTACAACAGCCAACAGCAGCCAGGCATGGGAAAAAAAGTCCGGAAGCTTTTTCAACCATTTTTCCAGGAACAACTTTTCGGCTATGATCAAAACCCCATAAAACAGGCCCCATAAAACAAAATTCCAGCTGGCTCCATGCCACAGGCCCGTTAGAAACCATACAATGAGTAAATTTCGGATATGATGCTTTTTATTCCCGCCAAGGGGTATGTACAAGTAATCACGGAAAAAGCTGCCCAGCGAAATATGCCATCTGCGCCAGAAGTCGGTAACGGATTTTGCGATATAGGGATAGTTGAAATTTTCCTTATAGTGAAAGCCGATCATACGCCCCATTCCAATGGCCATATCAGAATAACCGGCAAAATCAAAATAGATTTGCAGTGAGAACAGGATAATTCCAAACCAGGCACCGCCGGCGGTCAGCTTATCCATATTTCCGTCCAGAAAAGAACCGGCAAGTTCTCCTGCGGTGTTGGCCAGCAGAACCTTTTTGGCCAGGCCTATTACAAAGCGGTTAATTCCACAGGATATGTCCGAAAAACTGACCGTTCTGTTGTCAATTTCTGCGGCAATATCACTATAACGTACAATGGGGCCGGCAACAAGCTGATGAAAAAGAGAAACGAAAAGCATGAACTTCAAAAATGAAGGCTGGGCTTTTGTTTCATTGCGGTAAACATCGATGGTATAGGAAAGGGTCTGAAAGGTGTAAAAAGATATCCCGATAGGCAGGCTGAAATTGCCGGCAGGCATGTTTGTTCCCAGAAGCAGGTTCAGGTTTTGGGTAAAAAAACCTGAGTACTTAAAGAAAAACAGCAGCGAAAGGTTGATCACGATGGACAAAACAAGCGCAAGCTTCGCTTTCCATGTTCCCCTGTGTTTTTCGATGATAAGGCTGTTGAAATAGTCTACCAGGGCGCTGAATATCAAAAGCGCAACCCATCTTGGTTCACCCCAGGCATAAAAGGCCAATGAGAACGTTACAAGGATTACACTGCGATAGTGGTTGTTTTTAACAAATACATACAGTAACAGGTTTAATGGCAGAAAACAATAAAGAAAAATCAAGCTTGAAAAGACCAACGCAGCACCCCCGATTTTACACCATGCGATCGATCCGGAAAGAACAATAGTATTATAGCAAAAACAGTTATTGCTTTCAATTGCGACAATTGCGATAAGGATGGAAATAGAAAGCCATGTTTTCATCCCAAACAATTTACAATCCGTTCAGACATATCGGGGTGATTTCTGGTATAATGTGATTATAGAAACGAATGGAACCAAACAGAAAATGAGGTAAATCAATCTTGAACATATACCAAAATGTATTGGCTTGCGTTACCAAGCAAAAAACCTGTGAGCGCCTTATTAAGGCAGCTTCTGGCAGGAAAACGGCTCAGGGCACCCTGCATGTGCTGCATGTGGCTAAAAACTCCTGGAACATTCTGGACAACAGCCGGGAAAGCGAAGCGCTGGACTACCTGTTCAGAATCTCAAAGCTGAATGATGCTGAAATGACCATGCTAAGGGCAGATAACATTTCCGAAACCATCGCTGCTTTTGCAAAAGAGCACCATATCGATCTGATTGTCCTGGGGCAGTCATCCAACGAGCAGGAAAGCAAGTTCTACAAGCAGCTGCGTACCCTGCTGAAGGATAAGTCCATTGAGATCGAGGTCATCCCCCATTAGCCTCTGTTTAAAAGAAATGCTTTTCCGAAATAAATAAAACCGCCCGTACCCATGCGAGCATGAGACCGGACGGTTGTTTCCCCAAAACAAAACCTGGCTTGCTTTACTCGCTGCGTGGCGGCAGAGCTGCAAACACCTGGCCAATTACCTTCATTGCCCTGTCCATTTGATCTTCGGTATGGGTTGCGGTGTAGCTGGTGCGCAGCAGACATTGCCCGGGCGCTACAGCCGGAACAATGACAGGATTCACATAAACACCGCCTTCAAAAAGCATCTTGGTTGCTATAAAGGTTCTGTCGTTATCATAGGTCATAATGGGAATAATCGGCGTCGTGGATTCCAGAATGGGTATACCCATTTTCCGAAGCCCATTGCGCATATAATCGGCAATATGCAGCAGGTTCTTCACGCGCTGAGGCTCCTGCTGGATCACTTCAAGGGCTTTCAGCGCTGCTGCCGCATTTGATGGCGGGATGGATGCACTGAAAATAAACGGGCGGGAATTATGCTTTACATAGTGGATAACGTCCTCACTGGCGGCCATATATCCCCCCAGGCTGGCAAGAGACTTGCTGAAGGTACCCATGATGATGTCCACTTTGTCTTCCAGATCGAAATATTCGGCTGTGCCGCGTCCGCGTTCACCAATAACCCCAAGGCCGTGCGCATCGTCAACCATGACCCTTGCGCCAAACCTTTCGGCCAGCCTTACAATTTCCGGCAGCTTGCAGATATCACCACCCATGCTGAAAACACCGTCGGTGACAATCAGAATTCCCTTGTTTTCAGGAATTTCTGAAAGAACCTTTTCCAGATCGGCCATGTCGCTGTGCTCATAACGAACCATCTTCGCATAGCTTAACCTGCAGGCATCATAAATGCTGGCATGGTTTTCCTTGTCGCAGACAATATAATCATTTCTGCCGGCTATAGCCGAGATAATACCCAGGTTGCTCTGAAACCCGGTGCTGAAGGTGATAACCGCTTCCTTATTTAAAAACTTGGCCAGTTTTTCTTCAAGATCGAGATGCAGTTTCAGCGTCCCGTTTAAAAAGCGTGAGCCTGAACAGCCCGAGCCATATTTCAGTACCGCTTCCTTTGCCGCCTCTATAACGCGAGGATCGGATGCCAGCCCCTGATAATTGTTAGATCCAATCATGATGATCGGATGACCCTCCATCACCACTTCTGTATCCTGTCCGGTTTCCAGGTAGTGAAAATAAGGGTATATGCCTGCTGCCATTGCTTCCTTCGCAGCCGTGAAGCTAGAACATTTTTCAAACAGATCCATACGTAACCTCTCCTTGTCTTGTTCACTGTATCAAAGGGGCATTAATGTATAATCCTGATTTAGTACCAGGTCATAGCACCTAAAACGAATTTTTACAAACTTATTGTATCACACTTTCTTAAAATATCCACTTATTTTTGATTTTTTCAGCAAACTGTATTAGAATGGGTTCAGGGAATTGACAAGGAGTTTTCATTCTTCGGTCTGTTCCGGCGAATAACGGCTGAATTACCCAGCCACAGAAGGGGTTGTATAAATGAAGCAGGGCAGCAAAATCATTCTTGTAACGGGGGCTTCCTCAGGCTTGGGGCTGGCTGTTGCTACGCACCTGGCGGAAGCGGGAAACATTGTTTACGCCGGTGCGCGATCCTACAGGGATGAAACACCGAACGAGGGCAATTTGAAAAAAGTGTACCTCGACGTAACCGATCAGACAGGAATAACTGCCCTCACTGAAAAGATCATTGAAACAGAAGGTCGCATTGATGTACTGATCAATTGTGCGGCAATTCTGGTTTTAGGCTCTGTCGAGGATACCACCTATGAGGAGTTTGAAAAAGTACTGCTGACAAACACCTGCGGGGTTGTTAGAACCTGTAAGGCGGTGCTGCCCTATATGAGAAACCGAAATGAAGGTCAGATCATCAATTTCAGTTCCATCATGGGTCTGATTTCCATCCCCTTCCAAAGCGCTTACTCGGCGTCGAAATTTGCCATAGAGGGCTTTACGGAAGCACTTCGCATGGAAACAAGAAACTATGGCATTAAGGTAAGCCTGGTCGAACCAACCGATCACAAGTCGGGTTCGAAACTATACAGGCCTCATGCCGCGGCAGCAAACCTGCTGTCCTCGCCTTACAGAGATTTGTTCCTGAAGGTCACCTCTAAAATTGAATTTGATGAAGCCAATGGCGGCGAGCCTGAAAAGCTGGCCAGGCTTATTGGCAGAATTGTTCAAAGCAAGCAGCCAAGGCTGCGCTATCTGACAGGGAAATTTGTTCAGAAGCTGTCGGTACTGTTGAAAAAACTGGTACCCGGCAGGTTGTTTGAATCTATCATCTATTCTTATTATAAGGACGGTCAGAAAAAGGGAAAAGACAACAAGAGCATTCCAAAGGAAGATAACAGGGACGAAAGGTTACAGGCCTTGAGCGCGCTGGATAACAATAAGCCTGAAAATCATGAGCACTCTGAACAACAATAGACTGCAGCTTTATGGGTACCCGCAAAGCAATCAGCCCCTGCACCATAAGCTGCCTCTGCACTCATAAGCCTGCCAGGGGCGAGTAAAAAGGGATGGACAAGTCAATGCCAATCAATAAGGCAAAATATATAAAGCTTTACCAGAAAGTATGGAGAAAACTTGATGACCCTACCCCGCTGATGGGTGACTGTGGCAAGCTGTGCGATAAAAAATGCTGCGCTGGCACCGAGAACGACGGAATGCTGCTGTTCCCGGGTGAAGAATACTTGTATGAAAGCATGAACGGCGACTGGTTTCAAATCCATAACAGTCATATTGTGTTATCAGACGGTTATCAAATCAAGTTTTTTGTTTGCAGGGGGGAGTGTCCAAGAGAATGCCGACCCTTATCCTGCAGAATTTTCCCAATTATCCCCTATCTGAATGATATGGGACGTACCGAGTTCAGGCTGGATTTACGCAGCCTTGGCATCTGCCCGATTGTTTATAGTCCTCGTGAAAACCCTGTGGAGGAAGAATTCATTGAAGCGTTGTATGACGCATTTCCCCGCTTGCTGAAGGATGATGCTGTTGTAGAGTTCATTGATATCCTGTCACGACAATATGATGAAACTGCCAGTTTCCTAGCGAAATTTCAGCAGGATCAGGATGAAAAAGATTGAAAAAAATTTAACAAACCCTCTTGAAATGTTGATGGGATTAGAATAGAATAGATTAAAATTCATGATGCAAGTTGATGATGGGGAAAATGGCAAGCCCTGAATCAGAAAGTTGATGATCGCTGCGAATCAACCGGGCAAAGCCTCTCATTCCACCCCTGAAACGTTGGTGAAGAACCAAACCGCCGCACCGGTTACAGTGCATAAAGCGAGTTGGCAAGGCCAACTAATGTGGGTGGTACCGCGGGTAGTTCCTCTCGTCCCTGATGATTTTCCGGGAGCGAGAGGTTTTTTATTAAAGAATCATCGAATAAATTCCTAAAATTTTAAGTGAGGAGTGATTGTATTGAAACCTGTTAACAAACCTGTAAACCCATGTTTTTCTTCCGGTCCCTGCGCGAAGCGCCCCGGTTACTCCCTTGAAAAGCTTTCTGGCGCCCCCCTTGGCAGATCTCACCGGAGCAGTCTGGGAAAAAACAAGCTGCTGGAATCCATTCAGAAAACCAAAAGCATTCTGAAGCTTCCCGATGATTATCGTGTAGGTATTGTGCCTGCATCCGATACGGGAGCATTTGAAATGCTGATGTGGAATGTCCTCGGTGAAAGAGGCGTGGATGTCATTTGGTTTGAATCCTTTGGTCTGGGCTGGGCTGGCGACATCAAAAAGGAACTGCGCCTTGCCGATGTACGTGAATTCTCAGCCGGTTATGGTGAGCTTCCCGATCTGTCCCAGGTAGATTTTAACCGCGACGTAGTGTTTACATGGAACGGAACGACCAGCGGTGTCATGATACCGGACGGAAATTGGATTCCCGATGACAGAAAAGGGTTGACACTATGCGACGCTACCTCAGCTGTTTTCGCAATGGACATTCCATGGAGCAAAATTGATGCAGCTACCTTCTCCTGGCAGAAGGTTCTCGGGGGCGAAGGCGCTCATGGTATGCTAATCCTCTCACCCCGCGCTGTAGAGCGAATCGAGAGCTATGTTCCGGCATGGCCGCTTCCTAAAATTTTCAGAATGAAAAGCAAGGGAAAGATCACAGAATCCCTCTTCGAGGGTTCTACCATTAATACCCCGTCCATGCTTGCAAATGAAGATTACCTTGATGCGCTGTCATGGGCAGAGTCCATCGGCGGCCTTGAAGGATTAATGGCGAGAAGCCAGGCCAACCTTGCCGTAATCGAAGCCTTTGTTCAAAGAACCCCCTGGATCAATTTCCTCGCGAAGGAAAAGGCATTCCGTTCCAACACCAGTGTCTGCCTGATGGCAGATCTGCACGAAGATAAGCTGAAAATCCTGGTGCAGATGTTGGCAAAGGAAGGCGTGGGCTATGATATCGCCTCTTACAAGGATGCACCAAACGGAATTAGGATATGGTGCGGTGCTACAGTTGAAAGCTCTGATCTGGCGATTCTTTGTGAATGGCTGGAATGGGCTTATGCCGAAGTTACAAAAAACTAAAATAACACGAGCTTTAAACCGGAGGGGACAGGTTCCCTGGTCAAATTTGACTAAGGGACCTGTCTCCTTTGGTTTCTCTTCTGTCGATAAAATTCCATCCAGCTATAATTGTACTCAAATTTCCTTTGTGCTATAGTATAGAAAGTAATTTGTTTGTTTAAATAGAATGGAAAAGGGAAATGTCGAAAAGAAATCTACTGATCACCATAACAGTTTTATTACTGGTTACAGTTATGTTTTTAGTCATCATTGACGACATGAATCAGCCTGTTTTTTCTTCTGTTTCAATGCCCACCTTGCTCATCAACGAGGTCATGCCGGTAAACCAGTCTGTTTTAATCGACCAGGAGGGTGATACGCCCGATTGGATCGAGCTTTACAATACTTCCAGCATCCCTGTCAGGCTAATGGGCTATGGCCTTTCCGACGATACCTCCAAGCCCGGAAAATGGCTTTTCCCGGACGTAACCATTCCCGCCAGGTCTTTTCTGGTTATTTTTGCTTCCGGAAAAAACAAGTTTACCGGGAAAGAACTGCATGCCAGCTTTAGTATCCGGTCAAAAGGAGAAGAGCTGATTCTATCCGATCCCCAGGGCGAAACCATCGATGAAGTGGAGATCCCGGCTTGCGAAACCAATTGCTCCTACGGAAGGCTTGGCGAAAAACCTGACGAATGGTCCCAGTTGCCTCTGTCTTCTCCAGGTTTCCCGAATACGGAAACGGGGGCCGCCGATTTTGAAGCAACCCGTTGGGCTTCAGACTCGCTGCAGTTGAATGAAGTAATGGCAGACAATATCTCAGTGCTGCAGGACGAAGACGGAGATTACTCCGACTGGCTTGAAATTGTAAATACGGGTAGCTCGGTGATAAATTTAACCGGTTACGCCCTTTCGAACGATAAAGATAATCTTTTTGCATGGTGCATTCCGGCAAGCTCCCTTGCCCCGGGTGAAAACCTGCTCATATTCTGTTCAGGGAAGAACCGTATCGATCCGGCTTTGAACCTGCACACCAATTTTAAGATCAATAAAACCTCCGACCATCTGTATTTCACCAACCCAAGGGGTAAAATACTGGATTATGCAGAAATACGAAAGTTTTCATCCGATGCTTCTCTTGCACGGACAACCTTCGGCGAGTGGGAGATATCCGAACAGCCCACTCCCGGCTATGAAAACTCCGCTGAAGGGTATGCAGGATTTCTGAAGGGAAGTCACCTTTCATCACCTCTGCTCCTGACGGAAGTGATGTCAAAAAATGATAACACAATTCCAGATGAAAACAGCAATTTTTATGATTGGGCAGAGATCAAAAATGAGACTGATAAGCCTCTGAATCTTGAAAACTATTGGCTTTCAGATGATGGGGACGAAATCCAAAAGTGGCGGTTTCCCAGCTTAACACTTGAACCGGGAGGCTATGCCCTCGTGTTCCTGTCCTCCAACTACGATGCCTTCCACCCCCAGGGCAAAATTTATATGCATGCCAGCTTTTCCCTCAGTGCTTCGGGGGACATGCTCTATCTTTCCGACACAACGGGAACCATTGTGCAAAAGCTATGTATTCCAGAGCTGACTGCGGGTGTTTCTTATGGCAGCCTGGACCAGGAAGAGGGCTATTTCTATTTTTCCATGCCAACCCCGGGTCGGGCGAATGATCCAGCCGGTCGCTTTGAAGCTTATACGAAAAGCCCTGAATTTTCTGTAAGTGGGGGTTATTATACGCCTCCATTTACCTTGACAATTCAAACACCGCAGAATACTGCTGCTGTCCATTATACCACCGACGGCTCAGAGCCCACACTTTCCTCCCCTGTCATATCCGGCCCTCTGAAGCTTGATAAAACTACTGTTGTAAGGGCTGTTGCCTGTCAGAAGGGGTTCCTGCCCAGCCCCATCGTTACAAACACCTATATCCTGGAACCCGGGAGCAACCTGGCTACGGTTTGTATCTCCACGAACCCTGAAAATCTGTGGAGTGAAGAAACTGGCATTTATGCCTATGGGAAACCGTATGAAGATGTCTATCCCTTTCATGGGGCAAATTTCTGGCAGGATTGGGAGAAGCCCGCTCATATCGAATTTTTCGAGAACGATGGCAGTCCCGGGTTCAGCATGGACGCGGGGATCTCCATTCGTGGTGAATATACACAGGCCCTGGATCAGAAGTCATTTGGGATAGACGCCCGAAAAAAATATGGCAGCGAGTTCATCAACTACAAGGTGTTTGATGAAAAGCCATACAGCCATTATCAATCTCTCGTTCTGAGGAATTCCGGCCAGGACAACGCAAACTCCAAGCTGCGGGATGTTCTGGTATCCCAATTGATGAAGGAATCCGGCCTGGACTATCAGGCATACCGTCCGGCAGTGCTTTACCTGAACGGTGAATACTGGGGCTTTTATACGCTGCGGGAATCTACCGACAGGCACTTCCTGCATTCGAACCATCCGGAAATCGATATTGAAAACCTGGATATTATGGAGGGAGACTGGCGAGTTCACCAGGGAGACAAGAAAGAGTATCAGGCGTTGCGGGATTATATCGAAAGCCACGATTTAAGCGTAACCGCCCATTACGAATATGTAAAAACCAAAATGGACATTGACAACTATATTGATTATCAGGTTGCAGTGGTCTATGGGGCCAATGAAGACAACGGGAACATCAAGTTCTGGCGCGAAAGAAAGGAAGGCTCCAGGTGGCGGTGGATTCTGTTTGATTTTGACATGGGTTTCTATTTTCCCGATCTGAACATGGTCAAAGAGCTCTTCAACCCTAATGGGACAGGCTCGGATGATATGTTTTCCACACTCATACCCATGGGCCTTTTACAAAACCGGGAATTTCGGGATCAGTTCTTAAGAACCCTGGCAACCCACATGAAAACCACTTTTGAACCGCAGCGCTGCTGCGATTTAGTTGATGAACTTGCTGCAGAGATAGAGCCTGAAATGGAACGCAACTATACAAAATGGAAGGGCTCAGTAAGCGCCTGGAAAAACCGGGTTAACAGGCTGAAGGATTTTTTCGTGAAAAGGCCGGAGAATGTAAAAAAACATATTCAACAGTATTTTAACCTGTCCGACCAGCAGATGAAGGAATATGGGTTTTAACTGAAAAATAAAGAATCAAACCCCGGCTGAAGACATTTGCGACTATGGGATTGGAAGGTAAGCAAGCAGAGAACACCGGGGAAACAACGAGCTGTGCCCCGGTAAAGATAACGAAAAGGACATGATTGCAACGGAAAAGGTTTATCGCCATGAATTAAAGTTTTATATCAGTACCGACCAGTATTTGGTCTTACGCAGAAAGCTGGGCCAGGTGATGGTTCCCGACCCCTTTTCAGGCCCGGACAATCAGTATTTGATCCGCAGCCTCTATTTTGACGATATTTATAACAGTGCGTTACACGACAAGATCAGCGGTGTGGAGAAAAGAAAAAAGTACAGGCTGCGTCTTTACAACCATCGGGACTCCCTGGTGAAGCTGGAGAAAAAGGGCAAGAGCGGCCAGTATACCCTGAAGGAATCCGAGCGTGTAACACGGTTTTTTTGCAAAAAGGTCATAGCAGGGGACTGTGACTTTTTAAAGGACTCCCAAAGTGAGCTCCAGCGCGGCTTGTATGTTCAGATGAAAACTGCGCTGCTGCGCCCGGTGGTGCTGGTCGATTATATTCGGGAAGCCTATGTGCACCCGGTGGGTAACGTTCGGGTGACCTTCGATATGAAACTGAAAACCGGCCTTCTGTCAACCGAGTTTTTCAATCCCTTGTTTCCGATGGTGGAGATCATGGGTCGAGGTATGATGATTATGGAAGTTAAGTTTGATCAATTCCTTCCCCACAGCATTCAGAAGCTTGTTTCCGGTGTGAAGGGTGAAAGGGATTCGATCTCAAAATATGTACTGTCAAGAACTTTCAGTTGAGGTGAATGGAATGGATGACACATTAAATTTCAGCGATTTGATCAGAAAAAGGTTCCTGGAGGATATGGGCGGTGCAGGCAGCTTATCCATTAATGTAGGCCGCATCATGATAACCCTGTTGTTGGCGCTGGCACTGGGTTTTCTGATTTTTTACGTTTATAAGAAAGCCTTTCAGGGTGTGGTTTACAGCCGAAGCTTTAATTTTTCCCTGGTGCTGACAGCCATGGTTACCGCCCTGATCATCATACCCATCACCTCGAACCTGATGCTGTCTTTGGGTATGGTAGGTGCATTAAGTATTGTCCGTTTCCGCTCGGCGATTAAAGAGCCCTTGGACATCGGCTACATGTTCTGGGCCATATCGGTGGGAATCACCACAGGTGCCGGGTTTTATACGCTGTCCATCGTGGGAACGCTGGTTATCGCTGTGGTGGTCGTTGCCTTCAGCTTTATCCGTGGCAGTAATGCCGAGGTTTATCTGCTGGTTTTGAATTATGAGGACAAAACACAGGGCGATGTTGAAAATATGATTAAGAACCTTCCTGGAAAAAGGTTGAAAACCAAAACAGTTGTAAAAGGAAGCATCGAAGCCACCTGGGAAGTAAAGGTTAAAAACGCGGATACCTCGTTTATTCAGGAAATCTCTGCACTTGAAGGCGTTTCAAGCGCCACCCTGGTCAGCTACAACGGGGACGTATAACTTGTATCAAGGAGTGACGGTTTGAAATCTGTTGGCATTAAGCTTATTATTGCATCATTTCTTCTGGTAACCATTGTGGGGCTTTTGGCTTTTAACCATTCCAACGATATGGTCGCCTTTAACTCGCTTATCGACAGCGAGGATTACCCGGGGGCCCTCGAGTTGGCTGAAAACATGGTGAAGAAGAGTCCGGATAATGCGGAAGCACTGAATAATAAAGCACTTGCTTTGGTCTATCTTGAGCGTGAAGAAGAAGCGCTTGTTCTTCTTGAAGGGATTCTTCGCCGGGACTCGCGAAATGATGATGCCTTACAAAACATGTCCTGGGCTTTGTACAATTTGGAGCAATATGAAAAATCCTATGAATTCAGTCTGAAATCCATGGATTTAAGGCCCAACAGCGCAATGGAAATAACCCATCATGGGAACGTCCTTCTGTCTTTGGGAAAATACTCCGAGGCCCGGGATACTTATATCAATGCGCTGGACAAAGACGATTCAAATCTTGACAGCATTTACGGGCATGGCTATGCCTGCTATTGTCTTGAAGACTATGAGAAGGCCATTCAGCAATTTGACAAATACATTGAAATCATTCCTGATGACGAAGATGCACTCAGTTTTCTGGCTTATTCCTGGTTGTATTCCAATAATCCCGAGAAAGCCCTGGAAAAGGTGTCTGAGTTGAATTCGCTCGCTACTCAAAAAAAGCGTCATCGGTACGATACTGAAACCATGCAGCGTATTCAGTTCCAAGCTTACAAGCTGCAAGCGGAGATTGAAAAATTCCAGGAGCAATACGAACAAGCCCTGGAAACGCTGAAAAAAGCCGAGAAACTTCAAACTGACGATGATTTTTATTCCATGCTTGGGGATATTCATTACCGCCTTGGAAATTATTCCGAATCCATTCGGGCTTATAACCAGCAGGCACAGCTCTCCCCGGACAATGCGTATCCCCATATTCAAAACGTCTACAATTACCTTGCGATGGAAGATACCCAGTCAGCTTTGGAAACCGCGGAAAAAGCTATCACGCTGGAGCCGGATAATCCCGAAGCCATCACCGCCCTGGGGAATATTCACGGCTGGGAAACACGATACCGCAAGGCTTTTGAATATTTTCAGCAATCGGTACAGGTAGATCCGGATTATGTTACAGGGCATGTGAACAGCATGTGGGCTCTTTATAACAGCGGGCTTTTCAGAAAGTGCCTTGAATATGGACAGAGCATTGTGAACAGATTTCCGTCCGATCCGGATATCTACGGCTATATCGCGGACAGCTGGGCAAGGCTGCAGGAGATCGAAAAAGCTGTGGAAAACTACAAAAAGGCTGCAGAGCATGAAGAGAACCCCGTTTACTTCTATTATGAAATTGCAATGTGGTATTATTACGACCAACAGTTTGAGTTTGCTGAGACAGCTATTGAAAGTGCTCTTGCACTTGAACCGGAAAACGAAACATGCCTTTTGCTGAAAGAGGAAATTGCAAATACTAAGAAGCCTTTATCCGATCGTATCGCCGACTTTGTTGAGCAAAATTACCTGTATTCCGGCCAGATTAAAAACCTGGACTCCCGATTGAACCAATTCAGGCAGACCAATGCTGATGCTGCGGGTGTATATGAATTTATCGAAAGCATCCGATTGGAGGAAGACATTTTTACCTTTTGCTTTAGTGGTGAGGAATATGACCTGTACTGGGATCTGGAAGAAGAACAAACAGTATTCTACAAGAAGGTTCTGCAGGAAACAGGGCAACCGGTGCACTACTTTGACATCGATTTCTTCGGCTATAACACCGCCAATGAATTCATTGAAATCGCCGAAGAGCTTCCAGACAAAGAAAACAGCGTTCTTGTGATCGACCTTCGTGACAATGGCGGAGGATTGATGGAAAGCTGCGCTGAAATGATGGATTATCTGCTGCACAGCTGCAGCATTGGAAACCTGGTTTACCGGGACGGGACAAACTCTTCCTGGTACTCTGACGAAGATGCGGTCAGGTTTAAAGACATATTTCTTCTGACCAACGGGTATACCGCATCCAGTTCTGAAATGCTGGCCCTTGGGCTGAAGACGTACCTGGACGATGTTACGGTCGTAGGAGAACCTACCTTCGGCAAGGGCGTCGGGCAAACTGTTTTCGATTCCAGGAAGGACAAGGTTGCTGTGATGCTGGTGAACTTCTACTGGGATGTACAGGATGAAAATCTTGTGAACAGCTGTATCAGACCAGATATTCAGGTCAGCGGAGACCTGGACGAATATCTGGAAAAGGTACGGGCAGCCATAACCGAATAAATATTTATAAAAAACTGTTTACAGATGCTAAACATCATATATAATAATAAACAATGCATGGTCTTGCTGCATAATTCGGAATACTTATGCATGAAACACGAAGATCTTTTTGTTTTATGCATGGATTTCCATAATACGGTTTCTTATTCTGCATATTTATACACTCGGCCTGCGCATCATGCATGAATCATCATCGTTAGGAGCAAAATTATGCCAAAACGCACCGACATACACAAAATACTGATCATCGGCTCCGGCCCCATCATTATTGGTCAGGCCTGTGAATTTGATTATTCCGGCACTCAGGCCTGCAAGGCCTTAAGAAAGCTTGGTTACGAAATTGTACTGGTCAATTCCAACCCCGCCACCATCATGACGGACCCCGGAATTGCCGATGCAACCTACATCGAACCGCTAAACGTAGAAAGAGTCTCCCAGATCATTGACAAAGAGCGCCCGGATGCGCTTCTGCCGAACCTGGGTGGCCAGTCCGCATTAAACCTGTGCCTGGAGCTTTCCAAGGCAGGTGTGCTTGAAAAATACGGTGTCGAGGTCATCGGTGTTCAGGTGGATGCCATCGAGCGCGGTGAGGACAGAATTGCCTTTAAGGAAACCATGCGCAAGCTTGGTATCGATATGCCCCGCTCCAGCCCGGCTTACACCGTGGATGAAGCTGAAAAGATTGCATTGGAGCTGGGTTTCCCCGTAGTCATCCGCCCGGCGTACACCATGGGCGGCACCGGCGGCGGGCTGGTATATAATATTGAAGAGCTGCGGGTTGTAGCAAACCGCGGTATCTCAGCCAGCCTCGTGGGGCAGGTTCTGGTTGAAGAATCGGTTCTCGGCTGGGAAGAGCTGGAGGTTGAAGTTGTCCGCGACGCGAACAACAACATGATTACAGTTTGCTTCATAGAGAATATTGACCCAATGGGTGTTCACACCGGAGACTCCATCTGCACCGCACCTATGCTGACCATCAGCGAAGAGCTTCAAAAGCGCCTGCAGCAGTACGCCTATAAAATCGTAGAAGCGATTGAGGTTATCGGCGGTACCAATGTACAGTTGGCACATGATCCAAAAACCGGCAGGGTGGTCATTATTGAAATCAATCCCCGCACCTCCCGCTCCTCGGCGCTGGCCTCGAAAGCCACCGGTTTTCCCATAGCGTTGATCTCCGCCATGCTGGCAGCCGGGTTGACTCTGGATGAAATCCCCTATTGGAGAGACGGAACACTGGATAAATATACCCCTTCCGGGGACTATGTGGTGGTAAAGTTCCCCCGCTGGGCCTTTGAGAAATTTAAGGGTGCCCAGGATAAGCTGGGAACCCAAATGAAGGCCGTCGGTGAAGTCATGAGCATCGGCAAAACCTACAAGGAAGCCTTCCACAAGGCTATTCGTTCTTTGGAAATTGGTCGGTACGGGCTTGGTTTTGCAAAGAATTTCAACAAGCTGGAACTGAAGGATCTACTGGATCTTCTAATAGAACCTTCCAGCGAGCGTCAGTTCATTCTATACGAAGCATTGCGCAAGGGGGCTTCGGTTGACGAGCTGCATCGCATTACCCACATCAAAGCCTGGTTCATCGAGCAGATGAAAGAGCTTGTAGAGCTTGAAGAGGAAATTCTGAAGTACAGGGGTTCCATGCTGCCCGATGCCTTGTTAAAACAGGCGAAACTGGACGGCTTTGCCGACAAGTACCTTTCAAAGCTTATAAGCATTCCGGAAGAACAGATTCGCAGCCGCCGCACCGCACTTGGTATTTCAGAGGGCTGGGAACCGGTTCCGGTCAGCGGAGTTGACAACGCTGCTTACTATTTCTCAACCTATAACGCCCCGGATAAAACCCATTCGAGCAATCAAAAGAAGGTCATGATTCTTGGCGGAGGCCCAAACCGTATCGGACAGGGCATCGAATTTGATTACTGCTGTGTTCATGCTGCTTTTTCCCTGAAGGATTTGGGGTATGAGACGATTATTGTAAACTGTAACCCTGAAACGGTTTCAACCGATTATGACACCTCGGATAAGCTTTATTTCGAGCCTTTAACTGTAGAAGATGTACTGAGCATTTACCATAAGGAAAACCCAATCGGCGTGATCATCCAGTTTGGTGGGCAGACACCGCTGAATATCGCCGGTGAGCTTGCCAAAGCCGGTGTCAGAATTCTGGGCACCACCCCGCAAACCATTGATATGGCAGAAGACCGCGATCTGTTCCGCAAACTGATGGAGCAGCTGGACATTCCAATGCCCAAATCCGCCATGACCAGCACGCTGGAAGAAGCGCTTGTGATTGCCGGGGACATAGGCTACCCGTTGATGATCCGTCCCTCCTATGTGCTTGGTGGGCGCGGCATGGAAGTGATCTACGATGAAGAAATGCTGTGCAGGTATATTGACGCGGCTGTCGGCGTTACGCCCGACCGCCCGCTGCTAATCGATAAATTCCTCGAAAACGCTATTGAAGCGGAGGCCGATGCCCTCTCCGACGGGAAAATGACCTTTGTGCCGGCGGTGATGGAGCATATTGAACTGGCTGGAATCCACTCCGGAGACTCAGCCTGTGTCATCCCCCCCATCAGCATTGGCCAGAAGCATCTGGACACCATTTGCGAATATACCCGGAAAATCGCCAATGAACTGAAGGTTGTAGGCTTGATGAATATGCAGTATGCAATCTGTGACGATATCGTTTATGTTTTGGAAGCAAACCCCCGGGCATCAAGAACTGTGCCGCTGGTTTCAAAGGTTTGTGACATTCAGATGGCTAAAATCGCCACCGAAATCGTCCTTAGTGAGGTTACCGGAACACCCTCGCCGGTTGGCCGGTTGAAAACAAGGAACATTCCGCATTACGGTGTTAAGGAAGCGGTTTTCCCATTTAACATGTTCCATGAGGTAGACCCGGTACTGGGGCCAGAAATGCGCTCCACCGGCGAGGTTCTGGGCATGGCAAATTCCTTTGGTCTTGCCTTTTACAAGGCTGAAGAAGCAACACAGGCGGCTTTGCCGGAAAGTGGCTGTGTTTTGATTAGCGTAGCGGATCAGGATAAGCCCAATCTTTTGGAAATAGCACAGTTGTTTGCACAGCAGAATTTCCAGATCAAGGCTACAGAAGGCACTTATAATTTCCTGAAGAAAAATGGAATTGCGTGCGAGCGGGTGAACAAGATGTTTGAAGGCCGCCCGAACATTGCAGACAGTATTTTAAACAGGGAGATCCAACTGGTTGTCAATACCCCCGTGGGCAAACAGAGCCAGTATGATGATTCCTATATCCGCAAGACGGCGATTAAGCTGAAGATACCTTACATCACAACGATTACGGCTGCTTTGGCAAGCGCCAAAGGAATTGCAGCCTATCGCAAGGACCATGTGAAGGAAGACAAGGTAAAATCCCTGCAGGAATACCACAGGGATATAAAATAACGAACGATTGTAAACCTGAGCCCTGGATTAAATGGGACATTCCGCAAAGAGTCAGATCCGAGAACCAGCTGCTGACCGTAAGCTAAAGCTTGGCTGGTCGTAAGCTAAAGCTTACTGCTCGCCTATGCAACCTGACTGCTCTCCCATGCAACCCGGGCTTGTCCCCTTACCTGTGAGAGGAGTAATACCATTGGGTGGATTATTTGGAGTAGTATCAAAAAGCAGCTGTGTAACCGATCTGTATTTCGGTACCGATTACCATTCACATCTTGGTACAAGCCGTGGAGGAATGGCAGTCTGGACTGGAAACGGATTTTCAAGGTCTATTCATAATATTGAAAACGTACAGTTCCGCTCCAAATTCGAAGTGGATCTTTCTTCAATGAAAGGCAACATGGGGATTGGCTGCATCAGCGATGACGAGCCTCAGCCTCTGACCATCCGCTCCCGCCTGGGTCACTATGCCATCACAACGGTGGGACGGATCAACAACCTGAAGGCATTAGTGGATATCACTCTGAACAACAACTTCATGCACTTTCTTGAAATGAGCAAGGGAGAAATCAACCCTACAGAGGCCGTTTCTGCACTGATAGACCACGAGGAATCGTTTAAGGCGGGCATTCTGAAAGCCCAGGAAATGATTGAAGGCTCCTGTACAATGCTGCTTCTTACCAAAGATGGGATTTATGCCGCCAGAGATCGTTATGGCAGAACCCCGTTGATCATTGGTGAAAAGGAAGGCGCATACAGTGTTTCCTTTGAATCCTGTGCTTTCGCAAACCTCGGCTACCAAATGAAATATGAGCTTGGCCCCGGAGAAATCGTTTTAATTAGCCCCAACGGCATTGAAAGCATTTCTCCACCGCGTAAGGAAATGAAAATCTGCGCATTTCTCTGGGTTTATTTTGGATATCCCTCTTCCTCTTATGAAGGCGTGAATGTTGAAACAATGCGCAATCGCAATGGCGCGCTCATGGCCCGCAATGACGATGTGGATGTGGATATGGTTGCAGGAGTGCCTGACTCAGGCGTTGCTCATGCTCTGGGCTATTCCAATGAATCCCGCATTCCCTATGGAAGGCCTTTTA
>JAGOJH010000068.1 GCA_017995215.1 Thermoclostridium sp. | reverse complement strand
AATTCGGATCAATCTCAAGCGCACCGAGATTGGTAGCTACCTCCTGAATGGTTTTACCAATGGGTATTTCAAATATGTCACTGAGATTGTGGGCCATGTCGGTACTGACGATGAGGGTCTTTTTGCCCTCGTTGGCTGAGTTTCTGGCATGGGCAGCAGCAACACTTGTCTTGCCGACACCGCCCTTACCGGTAAAAATTAATACGCGGGTCATGATCATTCCCTCCGTTTGTTCGGTTAAGTTCACTGAGTTGTTCGTTTCCTGCCTTCCAAGAGTCTTGCCTTCAGTTCTGTTTCATCTGTTGTTACATCTGTTAATTCTGTTTATTGCTGCATTTTCCGACTGCTTTGCCTGGAATGCGTGGTCACGATTTATTCATCGCTCGAATAGTTCCTTTGCCGAAGTATTTGATGTTGAGAAAGCGAACCCTTCGTTCGCATTTGTTCAAACCTATTCAATGGTGATCTTCCTTATCCTTTGGGGCGGTTCCTGTGTGCCCTGCAGCTTTACTTCCTTCAGCAGGTTGATCACCTTATCCAGAACACGGCCCAGCAGCTTCAGCTCCTCCTGTGTTAAAACAGTCATCATTTGCTGGCCGTAATAGGTAAAGCCTTTGATAATCTCGGCCATTTGCCGGTTTCCGCCGTCAGTCAGGGCGATGGTCACCACCCGTTTATCCTCGGGATGGCGGTTCCTGTCGACCATCCTTTTATTTTCCATCCGGCTGATGATACCCGTGGCGGTATTCAACGGAACATTCAGATACTCGGCTATCTGGGACATATTGCTCTCACCCTTGCGGTATAAAAGCAGCAGCACCAGCATTTCATTCTTTGAGCACTCCGACAGGATGTTGCCCCAGGTTTCCGGTTCGATCAGAACCCGAAACTGTTCCACATATTCAAAAAGGGTTTCCTCCAGGTTGTTTTGATTCAGCTCCAATTTACTTCCTCCGTCGAATTAATTTAATTCTACACCCGAAGTAATTCTTTGTCAAGGGTAATCACAGGGACGGTTCTTTTTGACGGAGCAACTGTGCCGAATAGAACCGTCGTTACTCTCGACGTTACTTTTCACCACGTGTTTATCATTGAAACCAGAATTCGGATGCGGTATAATGGATTATTCCGGGGACAGAAAAGGCCGGAAATATTTTTTTATTGTTTCAGGAGTTATAAATGAAGGTATTGCATATCATCGGCGGTGGGGATAGCGGAGGAGCAAAAACTCATGTTCTTTCACTGGTAAAGCAATTGGGAAATCACATTCACGTAAAGCTTATCAGCCTGCGGGCAGGTCAGTTTTCCGATGATGCGGCGGACATGGGAATTGATGTTGAGGTTGTCCGATCCGGAAATATAATGAAAGATATTCGCACGATCATTGACCTTGTTTTCGCCGGTGAATATAACATTATCCATACCCATGGCGCGAAAGCGAATATGGTCGGCATCTTTGTCAAAAAGAAAACGGGAATCCCCATTGTCACAACCGTACACAGCGACTACCGTTTGGATTACCTGCACAGTGTGCTGAAAATGTATACCTTCGGTTTAATTAATACTATCGCTCTGCGGTTGGTAGATTATTACATCTCTGTTTCGCAGAACTTTAAGGATATGCTGATCAAGCGCGGCTTTCCGGCAGATCGTATTCAGCCCGTATACAACGGCATCCCTTTTGATGATTCCATCTCCTTGCTGCCTCGGGATGAGTTCTTGAAGAAATATGGAGTAACACTGCAGCCAGGAGATATTTCCATCGGAATTCTTGCCCGGCTTCACCCGGTTAAGGGCCATACGGTATTTCTTGACGCTGCAGCAAAGGTCCTTAAGGTATTTCCGAACACAAAGTTTCTGCTTGCCGGAGATGGTGATGAATTAAGGCGCTCTCTTGAAAAACGTGCAGACCAGCTGGGCATCCGGAAAAACGTGTTCTTCCTCGGCATGGTCGAAGAGCCCTTTTCTTTTCTGGATGTAATCGATATCAATGTCATGGCGTCCTACAGTGAAAGCTTTCCCTATGCCATTCTGGAAGGCGCCCGAATGAAAAAGGCCACTGTCTCCAGCAGGGTTGGAGGTCTGGAAGATCTTTTTGTTCAGGGTGAAAATGGTTATCTTTATACCCCCGGTGACAGTGACGCTTTGGCTGGTCACCTGCTTACGCTGCTAAAGGATCCGTCCCAAAGGAAACAGATCGGGGAAAAGCTTTTTGAAACCGCCCGGGATCATTTTTCCCTGAAATCCATGACACAAACCCAGTTGAATATCTATCACACCATTCTTTCACGAGAAGAGCGGTTCCTTAAAGACGGAAAAACACATGACATCGTCATGCTCGGTTACTATGGTTACCGCAACAGCGGCGATGATGCCATCCTGAAATCCTTTATCGATCACCTGCAGACGAACCACAAAGGCCTTTCCACGGTCGTCATGTCCAACGACCCTGCCGAAACACGCAGCCTGTACAGGGTTCAGTCCATTCATCGCTTTAACCTTTTTAAAATTCCAGCCTTACTGGCTGGTACTCGCGTATTTATCGCAGGCGGCGGCACCCTGATTCAGGATGACACCAGCAGTCGTTCTCTTTGGTATTACCTTTACATGCTTCATCTGGCTGTTAAAAAAGGTGCCCATGTGGTGCTCCTGGCCAACGGCCTTGGCCCACTGACCCGTAAAATGAACCGCAAGGTTGCTTCACGCATATTAAACCGTCTGGACGCAATTACGCTGAGGGATTCAAACGCATTTGAAGAGCTGAAATCGCTGGAGGTCACCAAACCCGTCACCCGTGTAACGGCGGACCCGGCCCTGGCCTTGAAGCCCTGCAGCCCACAGGCAGGGGCTGATATTCTGAAAGAAGCAGGTGTGCCTGCCTCAGAAAAGCTTTTCGCGTTGTGCCTGCGCAGATGGAAAAAGGTGAAGCATTCAGAAAAAATACTGGCAGCTTATGCAGATAAAATCGTTACCGATTTTCACGCCGTCCCTGTATTTATTGCAATGCAGCATCCGGCAGATGTTCGCTATGCAAAAAAGGTTTTAATGAACATGAAGCATAAAGGCTACCTCTTAACAAAGCAATACACGGTGGATGAGACGCTTTCCATTCTGGGCAATGTATCCATGGTGATCGGCATGAGGCTGCATTCCCTTATTTATGCTTTAAATTTGGGGATTCCCATGGTCGGGCTCGCTTATGAACCAAAAATAAACTACTTTATGCACTCTATTCAACAGCCTTTTGTTCACTGGAATGATAAATTCTCAATGGAAGATTTGCTGTGTAAAACCCGCGAAGTTTGGGCAAACGCAAATGAAATCAGCCAAGAACTGGCTAACATGAAGCCCCTGCTGGAAGAGAAGGTTCGGGAAGCAATGGATCTAACCCTGTCCTTCCTGCCCCTGCTGTAAATCCCGGGTAACCGGCTGCCCGTATGCCAGGAACATGACGACACCTGCCGCCATCCAGAAATAGGATGATATTAACGGAATCTCGAGCATGTTCTCGGTGAAATTGAATAAAATGACACCCACCAGGCCTGCCAGAATGCCAATGGACCAATCTTTTTGTGCATGATCCTGTATTTTAGCCACACCACGTGCACACCATGCGATTAAGCTGTAAATGAGCATCAGCAATGCCGATATGCCAAATATCCCCATCTCCACTGCCGTCTTCAAGTAATAATTGTCCAGGGACGGGCTGTTGTTCAGCTTATGGCTTAATGCCACCGAACCGCCATATTGTCCCAACCCCATTCCGGTCCAGAAATTCTGCCCAAACAAATTCAGGGCTTCTGTCCAGCGCAATATCCTGCCGCCCTTCATGCTCGACGCAATGTAATCGGGAGAAAGCAAATATAAAATTCGGCTGGACACCGATGGCAGGAAGAATATGCAGAATACAAACAATGCCACAACCCCCAGCAAAGCAGGGAGAAGAAGCTTTTTGTTCTTAAACCATACATACACAATCAAAGAAATGCCGAAGACAATCCATCCCTGACGAGCCATGGTAAACAGAAGACACAGGCTCATGATTGCAACGGCGCCAGCATAGTAAACCTTCCTGGGCTTGCTTTTATCGGCCATGAATAAACCCACCGCGATGGGAATTAACAGGGTTAGATAGCCGGCAAGCATATTGGGGGTTGTAAAGATGGAAAACACACGGGTACGCACATAACCTTCCTTCAAATCGGTCCAATGGGCGGGCACGTTTACTGCAATAGCAAACTGATAAACCCCGTACAGGGCAACCATAAAGCCCGTAAGCACCAGAATGTTTAAAAGCCTTTTTGCGCCCTCCGGGCTTCTGAGCAGCTGGGTCACAACAAAGAACCACAGCATGTATTGAATGACGACACGAAGTCCTTCAACTCCGATAGTCATATCCGGCGCCACCGCAAACAGAAGCACCAGCCCCACGCCCATAAAAAGGATTAATGAAACATCCAGCGGGGTTTTGCGCAGCGGTTTTTCCTGACGGTGTCGCAACCATTTATAAAACCATATTCCAAAGCATGCGAGCATGGCCAGTTCATCCCAATAGGATGAGATCGCCAGAGAAGAAACTGATTTCACAGCGATGAAATCAAAATATGCATTTTTTCCGAACAGGGAAAGCAATTGGGAAATCGGCCTCCCCAGAACCTGCCGCAATAAAAACTCAACCGCGGTGTACAGCGCTACCAAAAGGGTTGCCTTTTCATAATCCATGACCAGAACGGCAGCGGCGACAGCAAGCGTAACAACCGCCAGCAGCGGCACAACGCTTAGCGTGGAAGCCAGAACACCCACAAGCAGTATTGCTGTAAAAAGGAGTATCCATTTCACTTTACTCATCATTGCACCTTATTCCAAAATTATAGTAGACAGCCGGTATGCCAGGCTGTTTTTCCATATGGCTTTCCGTTTTTCCCTGTCTATCAGGGCAACGCCTGCGAAGATAAACAACAGGCCCAGCAGGAACACATCCCGGATCATCAGCTTTCCCTGAAGAATTCTGCCGGCAAGATAGCCTATCCCAAAAACCGGGAAAGCTAGTGCAAACAGTTTTTCCTTCGAAGCCTTTGCTGCAATCCGGAACCCCTTAACAATAAGGCTTGTTTCAGACCAGCCTTCAATGGTCTTTGACAGCTTCATAAACCATCGATCCAATACCTTCAGTATCTTCCGCAAAAAGCTGAAAACCCTCGAGTTATGAAAGGCACTCTCACGTGCCATGGTGTTTTTCACCCATTTGCCCGGAAGGCTGTTTCGGCAGGCTTCGGAAAGAAAGGCCAAAAGCTTTTTTAAGCCGCTGTCCTGATAGAAGACGAACAGCCTGTAAATCATTCGATATACCAGGCTTTCCTTTAAATACTTCACCAGAAACCACTCCTATTCTTCAACCTTTATGATCACTCCAGGGATCTCAACCGTGGTGGTCTTTACTGTGACGTTTTTACCGACTGTCGCATGAGTAGCCCCATAATAGACCATGGGATCATTGGGATCGATGGGATCACCGATGATTTTTACGGTTACATAGATATCCTTCAGTACTGGATGGTCTGCTGCCACAAGTGTTCCATCAGGCATCGGAACATCCATTTTTGCCGGTTCGGCTTTTACGTCTGTAATCTCCAGGTTGGTATATGCATTGCCAAAATACAGCTTGTCACCCACTTTGATTGCATCTGTCACCTCGGGTCGGTTTTCCTTGCAAAAAATGGTTACATAAAAGTCCTTTGTTTGTAACTCTGCGACAGGGCCGCCTTCCCTTTTCATATAAAGCAGCGCTCCGACGGCAAGTGCTGCAATAACAAGCAGCAGAGCAAGGTCAATGATGTTGATGATTCCGAAAAGCTTTCCCTTTTCATTAATGATTTTCATGGTTGAAGCATCCTTTCCTATTCATACTTTCCTTATGGCACACCGGCACATGTATCTTTTTACAACCGGCAGATTCTCATTCTCACATAAGACCCTTTATCGGATTAAAATGTTGCAGTGAATTGATTACAGCCCTAATATTTTAAAATCAGAGGACCTATTTCCCAGGCTTTCTTTCACACAGTCCATTAAACACCTCAGCCAAATTCTTCGTTAGCTCTTTCCTTTCATATCGGGCGACTTTGCTCAGATCGGGCTGGAACAGCGCTTTTCCCTGTCGCCAGTTTTTAACCATTGAAAGAATGTGCTCTGCCGTTGCAGTAACATCGCCGCAATGTGCTACGAAGCCTGTTTTTGTTTCCTGGATCAGGCTTGCTGCAGCACCCTTTGAAGGGATCGAAGCCAGAATTGGCTTGCCCGTATTAATGTATTCCATCAGCTTTCCGGTATAGATTGCTTCGGTATCCTCCCCAAGAAGCAGCAATACCGAATCAGACCACAACAGGTTTTGTATGCTTTCCCGATGTGGCATGTAGGGCAACACCTCAATCACCTGCCCGAGCTGATGCTCTCTGGCCATTCCCTCGAGCAGATCGGGTTTATACCGGCCAATAAAACGCAGCCGAAACTCACCCGGCTGAATGCAGCCTTCGCGAATAAGCCCTGAGACTGCCTTAAAAACCGTTTCCGGGCTGGTATTCCCATAAATAAGCCCGGTATAGGTAAGCGTAAACCTGTCATTTTTTCTTCCCTGCTCAAGCCCGGCAAAATCCTCAAGGTCAAACCCATTGGGTATGACATGGAATTTGTCCTTCAGCCAGGGATAGTCCCGCACTGAATTATCACGCATGAAGGGCGTGTTAATCACGACGGCGTCGGCCATTTCAAAGGCTTGCCTTTCCATGGCTTTCTCCTGCCTGATTCTGGCGGGGCTATAACCGTATGCCCTTACAAATGAATTATTGGTCCATTCATCCCGCAGATCCACCACCCAAGGAAGGGAAGGCAGCTCTTTTTTCACTTCCATCGCCAGAAGATGCGTGCTGAAAGGCTGCGAAGTTGAGTAAAGCATGTCATACCCACCGGTTCGAGCCGCGTGGATGGCTTGTCTGCGCGCAAACAGCCCCCAAAGGCGTTCTCCGTCGGGAACAAGTATTTTTCGTCGAATAAATTTTCCAGCCAGGTTCAGGGGGAATGGCCATTCAGACAGATCCCATGCTGCACTTCGATAAACCTGAGTGTCCTGGGGGATATCTGAACTGAGCGTGCTGTCGGTCAATTGTGCCTTTTTAGCCTGGCGGGTAAAAACACTGCCTTTCCAACCAAACTCGGGCAGGTATTTTATAAATTTCACTGTACGCTGCACACCTGAGCCTCCGATTGGAGGAAACTGGTGCGCAATCATCAGGACCTTTTTCATAGTCACCATCCAAGGATCTTTCTTTGGACAAACCATTCTCAAAGCTGCAGGGTGCATATTCAAAACTCTGCTACTAAATAGCTTGTCATTATGTTATACTCAGACAAGAAAATGGATAATCCGTATTTTAAGCATAAGCAGGTCCGTTTATACTGCTTGCAGATGCCTTCTATAGATTGTAGCATAAATAAGATCTCCTTACCACTTTTTTTCTTAGGGCGTAGAACGCTCTTTGAAAGGAAGTGTTGCTGTTCAGAGATAAGCAGGCACAGTCTGCTGAGCGAATTGAGGAATCTCGCATTGCTGTTGAATAGATCCTTCGCTGCGCTAAAGATGACATCGTTCCGCTTAGAATGAATAAAAATGAAAGGAATAGAACACCTCTATGCAAAAAAGAGAAAAACCAGAGAAAAAAAAGAACTCCCTGCTGAATATCATCTTTATCGTGATCACGCTGCTGCTTGTGGGAATTCCCATCTATCTCGTGATGCAACGTGTAGATAGCTTCAGCGAATTAAGACAAATATTTTCTTCTACTGAACAAATGCGGGAATTTGTCGAAAGCTTTGGTGCAACTGCACCAGTTATCTTTTTCATGCTGCAAACACTTCAGGTCATTGCCGCGCCTATTCCAGGCAATGTTACAGCCCTGGTCGGCGGAGCCCTGTTTGGTTTTTGGAAAAGCTTTTTGATCACTGTTGCAGCTTTGACCTTGGGCTCTTCCATCGCATTTTTGCTGGTTCGCCTTTATGGCAGGCCTCTGGTGGAGCGGTTTGTCAAGCCGCAGGTTATCGATAAATACTTGGATAGCGGTTCCAAGAAATATACTTTGTATTTGTTTCTGCTCTTTCTGGTACCTTTCTTCCCCGATGATGCTCTTTGTTTCATTGCAGGGCTAACCGGAATTTCGTATAAAGCTTTTTTCCTGATCGTTATCATTGCCCGCCCGCCTGGACTGGCTTTTTCCAGCCTTGTTGGCTCCGGTGCCATCTCTATTCCCTGGTGGGGCTGGACGTTGATCGGAATCGTGTCCGCCGTCTTTATCTTCTGTTCTGTTAAGTATGGCGATAAGATTGAGAACTGGCTGATGAGCAAGATAAAAAAGGTTCAGGGATAAAACCAGGTTGCTTAAAGCTTGAAGGAGTATACAACGCAGTGTGCGCTGTTCATGAATGAATTCAATTGATAAAACAAATATCAGGGCTTTTTAGCTTTTACCTCAAGCATTAAGCTCATCGGTGAAAATATTAAACGGCGGGGATAGCCTCCCCGCCGTAAATATTTCTTGGATACAGTATGTACTTAAGGCATTGTAATAGGATCCATCTTGCTGAACTTTAAGAAGAAAAACGGTACTGGAATTCCCAGAATACTAAGAACGGTATACAGAACCGCCTGCTCTGGAACATATTGCTTGTAGAGGTTGAAAAGAGATAATAACATAAGAGCAATTGCTGCAAGGTTAATAATGAAACCAATGACTGGTATTGACCCAAGGATAACATTGGCAAGCATCGCTACCGGCAAAACGATTTCAAGGCTGGGCACTTCGAAAGTGCTGATTTTCACTGTTTTTACCATTTTCCCAATGAGATAAAACTGGGCAATTGGAATCCATGCCAGCCAAGGCATATCTAACCCTCTTTTTTGAGCCAGCTTGAACAAGGAAAAAGCAAAAAAGATGTAAAATGCAATCCCAACTATTGCGCCAATAACACCTACCACTGCGAGAGCTGCAAGGGCGCCATAACCATCATAATTCCCCATATCATTAACCTCCTGACCAAAATTATGAAAAATTTGTTACACTGCTCTCAGTGTATACTATTTTGATTTGGAATTCAATTGTTTTTTCCATAAAATAATTGAAACATCCTGCGATTATTGCGCAAATATCTTGTATGGGGTTTATTATAATTCTCCCCTTTATCAATATTTTTTGCTCTCTGCGATTCGACTCTTTATGCAGGTCTTCATGAAAGTTGTAAAGATTATAAGCGACCATTCCGATATATACGGTACAGGGAGCATGGACGCTCCTTACAGAACCAATGGATTGGAGTGTTAAGTATGCCGAGTAATTTGAAAACAGGGGAAAAAATTCTGGTGCACGGCAAAGAAGCAACCGTATTGTGTTGCAGCGGCGATCAAGTTCTCATCCACACTTCGTTTAAAAATGTTTTGTGGATTTGCTTTGAACAGATCGACCTCATTCCGCAAGCAGCTGTATAGGCTGCTTTTTCGTTTGGTTCTTTTCGTTGTGTACTTGGCGTAGCGATATCATCCTGAGCACAGCGAAGGATCGGGTCAGTAGCAATGTGAGCTCCTTCACTTCATTCAGCAGACTGCGCCTGCTTACCTGTAAGCAGTAACTTTACAGGCAGCAGAACAAAGAAATTTCCCGATGGGTGGTTTGCAGCTTGATTCAGATATGCTATAATAAATTGTTGTATAAAACCTGTGTCTTCAATATGGATCAAGGCTTTTTCAGCATCACCCTGCACAAGCCTCATGAGGCTTCGAGCGAATAATTATAATAATTATAATTACTTGCCTGATTGAATGAAATCAGGTCTTTTGTTTGTCAGGTAACAGAGAGGATGTTTTACCATGAGAAAGACCATGTATGATGTAATTGTGATTGGCTGCGGGACATCGGGTATATTCGCGGGTTTTGAGCTTTCCAGGCTGATCCCCGGCGCGGAAATTCTGATGCTGGAGCAGGGAAACAATATTTATAACCGGAATTGTCCCATTGTCAGCAAGAAGGTACCTTCCTGTGTTCACTGCAAAAGCTGTGATATCATGAACGGTTTCGGGGGTGCCGGGGCTTTCTCTGATGGAAAGTATAATTTCACCACTCGTTTTGGCGGATGGTTGAACGATTACCTGGATGATGAACAGATCATGGATCTGATTGAATATGTCGATGAGCTGAACATGAAATATGGCGCAACCGACAAACGCTTCTCAACCGAAACCGAGCAGGCTCACGAAATTGCACGGGCTGCCCTCGGCTATGACCTGCATCTTCTTTCGGCCTCGGTAAAGCACCTGGGCACTGAAAACAACAGGGAAATCCTGTCCAAAATGTTTGATGATTTAAGCCAAAAGGTAGATCTGGTCTGTAACACAGCAGTTGAAAGCATTCAAACGGCCGGTGAAGGCTATACGGTAACCCTGAATGACGGTCAGACGGTTTCCTGCAGATACCTTGTGGCTGCGCCGGGACGTTCCGGTGCAGAGTGGTTTTCCGAGCAATGCCGTGGCCTTGGGTTGAAGCTGATCAATAACCAGGTGGATATCGGGGTGCGCATCGAGCTGCCGGCAAAGGTTTTCGAACATATCACCGACGTGGTTTATGAATCCAAGTTCCTGTACCGCACCAAACAATACGGCGATATCGTGCGGACCTTCTGCATGAACCCATATGGCCATGTTGTCAGTGAAAATGTAGATGGAATAATTACTGTGAACGGCCACAGCTATACCAATGCAAACCTTCGCAGCGAAAATACGAATTTTGCGCTGCTGGTGAGCAATCGTTTCACCAAGCCCTTCAACGAACCATATCAATATGGTAAACGCATCGCGTCACTTTCCAACATGCTTGGCGGCGGAGTGCTTGTACAGCGTTTCGGAGATCTGATCAAGGGAAAAAGAACCAATGAGCACAGACTCAGCCAAAGCTTTACCAAACCCACGCTGAAGGCAACCCCGGGGGATCTCAGCCTGGTTCTGACAAAACGGCATTTGGACAATATCATTGAAATGATTCGGGTTCTGGATCATATCGCACCGGGAACAGCCAATCACGATACGCTGTTATATGGCGTGGAAGTGAAGTTCTACAGCTCCAGGCTTGAGCTCAGCAGTGATCTGGAGACACCCCTGACCAATTTCTTTGCAGTGGGTGACGGCGCCGGTATTACCCGCGGCTTGTCCCAGGCAGCTGCCAGCGGGGTTCATGTGGCAAGGGCTATTGCAGGAAGGATGAATAACGGGTAGCAAAGGTTACTGTCCAGACCCCGGGAAAGCTTGCGGGTGGTTCACTAACGAAGTATGATGTATTGATAAAATGTAACATGATTGTAATGTGGAAACAATACAATATATGGTATATTCTAAATAAAAATAGAGAGAAACATACTAAACATTCAGTTCAATTGGGAGACATACGTGTATGAAACTGGGACAGAAGATTAAGTTTCTTGGCAGAGATGCAATTGTCTTGATTGAAAAGAATCAAGAGGTACTCATTCATATTGCGCGCAACAACGTTCAATGGATTGACAAAAAGCTGATCGAGCCATCAACAGCCGAAGCCAAATAATCCATCATCCATTCTTCCTTTTCTTGATCACTTTCAGCCGGGTAAACTCTTCTCGATCTTTTTCATCCAGAAAATCCTGGATGTCCCGGGTGATCTTTTCATAGCGCGGAATCATGATATTCTTCAGGGCGTTGGCTCTTTTTTGCGTTTTACGAATGTTCACAGCAAGCCGGTAAACCGCGTTTTCCACCTCCGCGTATTCCAGCGTCATATGCTTTACCTGTTCAAAACGCTGATAAGCAATATCCAGCGCCAGGTTTGTTCTTGAAAAGCCATATCGGGGCTTTAAATCATAAGGAGCAATATCTACTGTGGGGATTTCCACACCCATGATAGAGCGGACCTTCACCTTTACCGAGCGTTCCTCGGGCACCGCAAAGCCCAGCTGCTCCACCTCGGCGATACCGATGCTGATATTCGCCGACTGCAGCGCTTCATAAGCCTCTTTATACAGGCTGTCTATCCTTTGCTGGATCACGCTGGCCCGCTCAATCAAGGCCATCATTTCCCGAACCAGGATGTTTCTTTTTTTATCCAGCAGCTCATAGCCCTGCTTTGAAAGGCTGAGCGTACCTTTTGCGCGGATCAGGTTTCCCTTTGTGGGAAAAAGGGTCATATCCACGTCTTCAGCCCTCCCCTGTTTTCCTCGTATGGGGTGTAATGCCTGTCAAGCATTTCACCCGGTATCCTGTCCAGTTCCTCCCGGGGAAGTATGCCAAGCAGCACCCAGCCCAGATCCAGTGTATGGTCCATATCCCTGTCTTCGTTCATCTGTTGCGTCACAAATTCATTTTCGAAAGCCCGGCCAAACTCCATGTATCGTTTATCCATGTCGGTTAATTCATCCTCACCAATGACAGAAGCCAGTGCTTTTACCTCCTGTACCCTGGCATAGGATGAAAACAGCTGATTGGCAATGTGGGAATGATCCTCACGGGTATAGCCTTCTCCTATGCCATCCTTCATCAGCCTGGAAAGGGAAGGAAGCACCGAAATAGGCGGATAAATTCCCTTCTGGTTTAAGTCTCTGTCCAATACAATCTGCCCTTCGGTGATATATCCGGTGAGATCCGGCACCGGGTGGGTGATGTCATCATTTGGCATGGTCAGGATGGGGATCTGTGTGATGGAGCCTTTTCTGTCCTCCAGCATTCCCGCCCTTTCGTAAATGGAGGCCAGATCGCTGTATAGATACCCCGGAAACCCTTTTCTGGATGGGATTTCACCCCTGGACGATGAAATTTCACGCAGAGCTTCGGCGTAAGCGGTCATATCGGTGAGGATAACGAGGACATGCATGTTGTGCTCGAAAGCAAGATATTCAGCAGCAGTCAGTGCCGCCCTCGGTGTAACCACCCTTTCAACAATGGGATCATTGGCCAGGTTCAGAAACACAACAACGCGGTCGAGCACACCGCTTTTCTGGAAGCTTGTTTTAAAATACTCTGCCACATCGTGCTTTACCCCCATGGCTGCAAACACCACTGCAAAGCTTTCATCGCTTTCGCCGATTCTGGCCTGGCGCACGATCTGAACGGCCAGCTGATTATGCGGGATACCGCTTCCGGAGAAAATGGGCAGCTTTTGTCCGCGGATCAGCGTCATTAAACCGTCAATGGAAGATATTCCGGTTTGGATGAAGTTTCTGGGGTACCGGCGGGCTACAGGATTGATCGCATGACCGTTCACATCGCGTTTCTGATCCGGGAACACCTCTCCGAACCCATCGATGGGCTGTCCGATACCGTTCAGCACTCTTCCCAGAAGCTCTTTGGACAGAGGGATTTCCAGTGGATGCCCTGTAAGCCTTGTTTTGGTATTGGTCAACGATAAGCCGTTGGTTCCCTCAAAAACCTGAACAACACAAACATTTCCGTGGATTTCAACAATTCGGCCAAGCCTTTTTTCATTGCCTGAACGGATTTCCACCATCTCTTCAGCAGAAGCGTTTTGAACGCCCTCCAGAACGACCAACGGCCCTGAAATTTCCTTCAGGCCAATATATTCCACACTCATTGCAGGCTCTTCCTTTCACGCGTCTGATAATCCCTGTCAATTTGCTGCAGTGTCTGTTGAATTTTTTCCCGCAGCATCTCGAATTGTCGGCCTTGGTTGTCAACGGTATATTTCATGCGGACGAGATCTTCAAAAATACCGGTTGCGCGGATCACCGATACAGGAATATTCTGTGCTATCAGCTTCTTTGAACCTTCATGCAGCACCAGGATCATCTCCATCATTCCAAGCTGTTTCATAACCGGAACATAAGTGTCATTGTCATGATAGGCGTTTTGCTGCAAAAAGCCCTGCCGGATGACCTTTGCGATTTCAAGCACCAGCTTTTGCTCTTCCGGAAGGATATCGCTGCCGATCAGCTTCACAATTTCCAGAAGCTTACTTTCTTCCTGCAACAGGCGAATGATTTCAGCACGTTTTTCGATAAAGGTTTTATTTGTATTGTCCCTGTACCAGTCCTGGCAATCGTCAAAGTACTCACTGTAGCTTGTGTTCCAGTTAACCGCCGGATAATGTCGGGTATAGGCCAGCTGTTTGTCCAGTGCCCAGAAGCATCGGATAAAACGTTTTGTGTTTTGTGTAACAGGCTCGGAAAAGTCTCCCCCCTGGGGTGAAACCGCCCCGATGATGGTGATGGAGCCTTTGGTCTCGTTCAGGTTTTCGATTTTACCGGCTCTTTCGTAAAATTCCGAAAGGCGCGATGGCAGGTAGGCCGGGAAGCCTTCTTCAGCCGGCATCTCCTCCAGGCGCCCCGAAATTTCTCTCAGTGCCTCAGCCCACCGGGATGTGGAATCGGCCATCAGTGCAACATCATAACCCATATCCCTGTAATATTCAGCAAGTGTTATCCCGGTGTAAATTGATGCCTCTCTGGCAGCAACCGGCATATTGGAGGTGTTGGCGATTAGCACTGTGCGGTTCATCAGGGGTTGGCCGGTTCTGGGATCGATCAGCTTCGGAAAATCTTCCAGTACTTCTGTGATTTCATTGCCTCGCTCGCCGCAGCCCACATACACGATGATGTCGGCATTAGACCACTTGGCCAGCTGATGCTGCGTCATGGTTTTTCCGGTGCCAAACCCGCCCGGGATGGCTGCTGTGCCGCCCTTTGCCACGGGAAACAGCGTATCGATAACCCGTTGGCCCGTCACCAGGGGTTCATTCAGCTCCATTCTCCTTTTATAGGGTCTGGGCTGGCGCACAGGCCACTCCTGCAGCATTGTCAAATCTTTTTCAACAGTACCGTTCTTTATTTTAGCAATGGGATCAATAAGGGTATACTCCCCGTTCTTCACTGCTTCAACAACTTCACCGTGAACATCGGGGGGAACCATCACATAATGGTTCACTGCATCCGTTTCAGGCACTTTGGCAAGCCTGGTTCCCGGCCCAACCACATCTCCGGGCTTTACGAGCATTTCCACCGGCCATTTTTTTGCAAGATCCAGCTGTGACACAGACATCCCACGGCGAATGAACTCGCCGGAGGTTTTCCGCACCGTCACCAGAGGCCGTTGAATGCCGTCAAAAATATTCCCGATGATCCCCGGTCCAAGCATCACGCTTAAAGGCTTGCCGGTAGATATGACAGGCTCTCCCGGTTTCAGGCCGGCAGTATATTCATAAACCTGAACAATGGTTTCATTCTGATCCACCCGGATCACCTCGCCGATCAGCTTTTCATGGCCTACCAGAACCATTTCCAGCATCTTCAGGCTGTCGTTTCCCCGCACCCGGATGACCGGGCCGTTGATCCCATAAATTGTTCCCTGGTTTGTTTCACTCAATCTCAATCACCTGCATTTTCCGGGAGACGGTATGGGTCTCCCTTCAATTATTAAAGGTTGATATTCATCCCGGAGTTTTCAAGGAAAACCTCCCGCTGCTGCTCCAACCGTGATGAAAAGGAATAATCGGCCATCAGCCCGGTTGTCTGGTTTACTACAATACACCCTCCCATCAGAGGTTCATCGTTTTGCCTGATGCTGAAGGATTGGTTTAATCTTTTTTGAATTTGTTGAATACAAGCCAGGTCAATGCTGTCAACAAACACCTGAACCTCACCGGCCCCAACTTCATTCAGCCCTTTACATAAAAATGATTCCAGCCTGCCTGTGTACTCCCCGCTCATGCGGTATTTTTCAAGCCGGTCCTTCACCCCGTTGAAAACAGCCTCCAGGATCTGCTGCCTCTTTATAAACAAAAGCTGTTTCGCTTCAAAAAGCTTGGCAGAGTAAACCTCGTTATTTTCCTTTTCAATCTTGTTCACGGCTTCATGGATGCTGTAGTAAGCATCCCGCAGAAAGGAAATCTCGGCGTCCTCCAAGCTCTCACGGTTTTCCTCACTGGCTTGGTTCAGCAACATTCCAGCCTTATGAGTGGCATCCTTTATCACCATCGTCGCAAACGTATCCAGCTTTGAGTCTATTCTTTCAATATCCATAAACATTCCTCAAATCTTCAGCCCGATGGCTTCACGCACATGACGGGTTATCGCATCGCCTGTTCTGTTACTGCCGTGTCTGCCTGGAATTTCAACGACAAGCGGTGTCTGGAAGTTCAACTTGATGTTGTATATCTCTGGCTGAACAAGCTCCACCAGGCTTTCATTGATCAGAATGATGCCGATATCCTTGTCCTGCATGGCTGAAGCCAGTGCATCGCGCACCTCTTGCTGCCCATGGACGAGGACACCTTCCACCCCGGCCAGTCTCATTCCTGTCTTCGTATCCATATTGTCACAGATTAAAAACATTCTCATGATATCGCTGCCTTTAAGTATAATTCTATCAATACGATTGTGTACTTTTATTCAATAGCCTTAGCCGTTCAGAATCAGGATAGTAACAATCAGCCCGTAAATTGCAATACCTTCTGCAAGACCGACGAAGATCAGGGTCTTACCCAGAAGCTTGGAATCTTCACTGATGGCACCCAAAGCAGCTGAACCCGTTGAAGCCACGGCGATTCCAGCACCGATGGAAGCCAGGCCTGTGGACAGGGCCGCAGCCAGATATCTCAGCCCGCCGCCGTCGCTTGCCGCAGCTTCCGCACCGTCTGCCGCCAAAACCGAAACCGGCATCAGCATAATGGTGGTGACGATCAACAGGCCAAAAAGGGCTGTCACATTAATTCCCATCAGCCTTCTTGCATTTTTTCCCTTCAGCCCCTTGCGAATGCAGGCGATACCCAGGGCTATCATGCACAGAACCAAAAAGATTGAAACAATCAGTACAAAAATCATAACCGCTCCTCCAAACCTAAGAATTCATTCCTCATTTATTGTCGTCCGGTCTTTCCACAAACACGGATGGGTTTAAACTCCCTGCCATCCCCCGAGAAAAACCGGCTGAACATTTCGTAAAATTGAAGCCTCATACATTGAATCCCGACAATCAGCCCCTCCAGACCAATGATCAGAAGGTTTCCAATAATTAAAACAACGATCTTTCCGCCGACACCACCAGCCATGCCGTACAGCGTCCAGATGGCAAGCGATAGGCCCGCATGGCTTAACGCAAAGGCCGATACCCTGACAAAGGAAACAGTGTTGCTTAAAAAGCCCAGCACCGATTCAAAAACCTCAAAAAAGCCTTCTACAAAGCTGCCGCCATGATCATGATGCTTTTTCAAAAGCAGCCTTTCCAGTTTCTCCTTAAACAGCATTGCAAGAAGAGGAACCAGCAGTACCACTGCAACCAATGGAACAGGCAGTGCCTTGCCCGAAAGGGAGACGAGAACAGCCGTCAGGGCTCCCGCATAAAAAACCAGGCCGGCAAGGCCGTTTCTGTCAAAAATGAGACGTCCATAATCCTTGGCCTTGATGCTGTTGATGATATTGATCACGATGGACAAAACGATAATAACAGCCCCATACCCCACCGCAAGAATCAGCATTTGGGTGATGTTTTCCATGGGCGCTTTCCAAACAGCCTTTAGAATATGCTCATTCCCAAAAAAACTGCCGTAAAGAAAACCGAATAAAACCGAAGAAACACCAACACAGGCAAGAACCCATCCAAGCCGGCTTTTTCTTCCAAAGAACATGTATAATCCGGCCAGCGCGATGACAGCCCCCTGCCCAACGTCTCCAAACATGGCGCCAAACATCAGGATATAGGTAATGGCGATCAGGACGGTGGGATCAAACTCGTTATGAGCCGGCATCCCATACATGGTGACGATAGCCTCGAAAGGTCTGAAAAACCTGTTGTTGCGTAAGATGGTTGGAGGATTAAGGTCACGAACCTCCTGCGGTTCTTCTGCCGACAGGGTGAACTCCTCCATTTGCTTTAGCTGTGCAGCCAGCTCTTCGTAGGCTTTTACAGGCATCCACCCCGTAAGATAAAAGGTTTCCTCGGTATGTGCGGCAAATTTCCTTGCATTGTAGGCCTGCTGCATGTATATGGCCTGGCTGTATGTTTTTCCGAATTCCAGGCTCTCAGCTTCAATGATGTTTCTGCGCTCTTCCTGCAGGCGAAGTTTGTCCGCTTCCAGCTTTTGAATCTCGCGTTCCATTGAAACGATCTCATCCGCAGGATATCCCTGAACCTTTCCGGATATTCTTATCCTCTCAAAATAGAAGGAGGACAAAATATTGTCGATCTTCACCGATACGACTGCCGGCATAAAGCAGGATACCCATACATCCCTGTCATCGCTTGATATAGGCACAACAATAACCGCCTGGCTGTGCAGCACCATTTCCATCTTTTCAAAGCTTTCCTTTGGCAGCTTTCCAAAGCGAAACTTCATATATTCAAGATGAAACAGAGCATCCATTCTAAATTCAAGATCCTTCAGAGGAATCAACTGCTTTAGAATTTGCTTGTTTTCATCGATTTCTTCCTGGGTTTTCGCAAGCTCCTTCTCAAACCTTCCCAGCTTTTCTTCCAGCGCCTCAAGGCCTTTCATGGCCATCTGGGTATCTATGGGTTTAAGAGCATAACTGCAGCGTTCTTCAATACAGCATGGCTGAACACTGGCCTTCATGTCCTTGTTCAAATTCTCCAGTGTTTTAACAATTAGATCGAAAGGGTTCTCTCCCATAAAAGGGGTTAAACCCTTCAGGTTGCGAACATGATTGAATGCATGCTCCAACTGGATATTGCCATCTATAACGTAATGCAGGATAAACTGGTCCATCTGGTCAATGGGACCTACGATTTTTACATACTTCATCCGTTCAACCGGCACTGCTTCCCCACCTCTTTCCTGTCATTAACCTGCTTCAGACTGATTGCAAAACCCATTTCGCACCCGTGTTTTCTGAAGCCAACCGCCTGGTTTGTTTGTGCATCCGGTTCACACAAGCTTTCATTATACATGAACGCCAATGATATATTTTGCAATCATCTCAACCGGCAAATGATAACGTATGCCTTCGAGAATCGATATAATGTTGGACAACTCATATTCCTTCAGGTGCAGGTAAGACACCGCACTCGATATGGAAAAACTGTATTTTCGCAAACTGCTCAGGTGAAACTTGTACATATACTCATTAAAACTGATTTCAGCAAAAATGTGTTTATCGGATAAAAAAAGCTCCCCATACTTCGTGCTGGCTATAACATGCTTGAATGCCTCGGGGTCCTTCGCGTCTGCAAGCTCATACACCAGTTCCTGGGAGAGCTTGTAGCCCTGTGGAATGTAATACCCTAAAATAACACTCCGATCCAGGTTATAGATCATTCTGCCCCTGTATACCCACAGCAGGTTCATCACATCGATCTCAGTCCCGATGGACCGTTCCACTACACTGGCATCCAAACCCTGAAGAAGCTTTTTTTTCTTTGAAAGGACAATATTCAGATAATAAATATCCAATGCCATCTCAACGTGAAAAAGGTTATGGCTTTTGTCCCCTGAAAGAAAAGGCCTGAGAACGTTATAGTATCCGGTGCCCTGCAGATTCGTAATTAATTCATGGGAATTGCGTGATTTTGCCAGCCTGGCGATGTTCAGCGTGTCATACTTTGACAGAAAAAGCAATGAGTCCTCCACCAGGTTAATGGTTTGTTCCATCTCCAGCATGCGGAACAACCTTTTCACACTTTCCACTTCGTACTTTAGCAGTGCAACTCTTAAAAACTCCTTAATATTACCCTGTGAAAAACAGAACAGCTTATGGTAATCGTTAAGCAGGCTTTTCTTAAGCATGTTCTCGAAAGGAACCCGGCGAATATCATTTTCATTCAGGCTGGATATAATTTCCTTATAGCTTGTATTCTGTTTCAGCCAGGCAGCAACATCGCCCACACTTCTTTGGCGCATCAGCTCCCGGTAGTTTTCCGGTGTTAACAATTTTCCGAACATTGCCCGGGTTTTTCCGGCAAGTGCGCTGTACTCGGCTACGGCCATAGGCATATCAATCACCAATTACCCTGGAAAAAACAAATTCTTCCCACTTCTTTGCGTTTGTTGAAGCTTCGTTTTCAAGCTGTAAGAGTTTTTCCTGAATCTGTCGGTTAATCCACTCCAGTTTTTCATCAACACCCCTTTGCCCGGAGGATGTGAGTTGGTCTATCTTTCCCTGCTTCATTTCTCTGATTTCGTTCTCCCGCTTGCTGATATCCTGCGCAAGGAAGTTCTTCATTTGCTCTTTTTCAGCAACCGCTTCTTCATAGATTTCTTTTGCTCTATTATCAATTTCAATAATTTTTTTAAAAACGTATTCCATAGAAATTCTCCTTTATCAACGGGCACTTTACATGCCATCCATTCGCAGGTGGTCCTGCAGCCTGGCACATTGATTATAGCATTATTGTTTTGCTTTACATTATTCGCTTAAGGTTTCACTGCGTACTTCCTGTTTTACGGTGGATGCCATAATGCAGCGCAATGTAATTGCTAATACTACTGGGCACCTCTAAAAACGTCAAATTTCCTTTAGCATATCATACCCCCCCGAAAAATCAAGGGGATTTTGCAAAAAAATGTATGAATTTATCGTAGAATCATCAAAATATCTGTCTTAAACAGCCAT
>JAGOJH010000067.1 GCA_017995215.1 Thermoclostridium sp. | reverse complement strand
GCATATACATCACCTTTTGTAAAATTTGTTTTATACTGTATATATTCGACACTCATCATCAAAAATCCTTCTTAAAACTCACAATATTCAAGGTTTTCAAGGAACATTTATCAGGTGAATCTAGTTAAGCTGGATGCCGAAGCAAAGATGAAGGTCATGGCAGCATTGATATCCATGCTGGAGTAAATGCTGAATGTTCCTGAGGATCATTTCCTGAAAATTTTTATTCTCCTTATTTCTGAAAATAAATTATAATGGAGATAAGGTTATTCCAAAAAGATGTAACTTAAACAATCTTTTTGCAAATATATCATCTGTGTTCAGCGTGACGTTTTTCACGCTTCACAGTTTGCAACCTCGCTTTGATATGGTATAGTAGGGATGAATGGAATGTCTGGAGGGAAACAAACGTGGGTGAAAAGTTACAAAAGAAAAGTACAAGCCACCGGGCAAATAACAGCCAAAAATCAAATTCTTCAAAAGCACCGGTGAAAAGGACAGATACGAGAAAGTCTGTGAAAAGCGGCCAAACTCATTCAAAAAAAGTTGTCACACAAACCAGGGTGAAAAGCCTGGAAAAGAAAAGGCAGCATAAAGAGTTCGCTGGTATTTTAATCATCGCTTTCAGCATTCTATGCGGTTTAAGCATTTATGTCAGGGATTTGACAGGGCTCGTGGGTGAAATTATTCTGTACATATCTACTGGGATACTGGGTTCCATCGCATATTTTCTGCCGCCAATCCTGCTTATTTATGGCATTCTTCTGATCTTTTATCCACAAAGGCCTCAAATCGGGAATAAGGCTGTTCAGGTTTTTCTGCTGCTTGTTGTTGTGGGGGCAATTTTTCATGCAGGCTCATACGATAAGGACAATTATGTAAACATGTCCTTCCTGCAATATTTAAAGGAATTTTTTACTGAGGGGCGTAATGTGGTCAAGCCTCCCCATTCGATAAACGGTGGGTTGCTGGGAGGGCTTTTAAGTGTTCCATTATGCATGATCCTTCAAAGAACGGGCACCATCATCGTACTCGGGGCGTTTGGCATTGTGCTGGCCTTAATGATTACAGAAGTTTCAGTAAAAAAAATGGTTGCCACAACAGTTGGACACGTGAAACAGCTGTATGTTCCAAAGGAGAGCAACCCCGGGGAAAGAGAAGATATTGATAAGCCGGTTTTTTTAAAGGAGTTGGATGAACCGGCACCAGTTGCGAGTGAGCCTTCCATGCGGCATGAGCCGCCCAGAACGGCCGAGCGCGGGAAAATTATCGATTTTCCGCTGGAAAGAAAGCCCGCAAATAACGAGGTTCCGGTCAGGGAAGTACAGAATGACCCCAAACCGGTGCCTGTGGAACAGATACCCATCCAGGTGAAGGAAAAGAAAGAATCCAAAAAGCAGGTGCTGCCCGAAGAAGAGATTCCTGTCAGCAGTGTCCGTGTGAAGCCCATGCTGGATCGGGAATACCAGTTTCCTCCTTTTTCATGCATGAATGCTCCAGCCGACGGTGGGATGAACACCAGGAAAATAAAGGCCACAGCGGTTGAGAATGTGAAGAAACTGGAAGATACCCTTTTAAGCTTTGGCATCGAAGCAAGGGTCATCAACGTATCCATCGGGCCTGCCTTTACGCGTTATGAGCTTGCGCCCAGCCCCGGTGTCCGCGTCAGCCGCATTGTTGCCCTTGTAGATGATATTGCACTGTCTTTGGCAACACAGGGAATTCGTATCGAGGCACCCATACCGGGCAAGGCCGCCGTAGGCATCGAAGTGCCAAACCAGGAAGTTGCTCCCATCATGCTGCGCGAGGTTCTTGAAACCCCGGATTTCGTGAAGTATAAATCCCGTATGGCAGTAGGCCTTGGCAAGGACATCTCCGGTGAAAACGTTATCATCGATCTGGCGAAAATGCCCCATCTGCTCATTGCCGGTGCTACAGGTTCCGGAAAAAGCGTATGCATTAATTCCATTATTTGCAGTATATTATACAAGGCTACCCCCGAAGAGGTTAAACTTTTGATGATCGACCCGAAGGTGGTTGAGCTTGGTGTTTATAATGGTATTCCGCATTTGTTAATCCCTGTGGTTACCGATCCATCCAAGGCCGCCGGCGCCCTGCAATGGGCCGTACAGGAAATGGTTATGCGATACAAGCTGTTTGCAGATTCGGGTGTTCGCGATCTTGCCGGTTACAATCAACATATTGAAGCTGCGGGGCAGGGGTTCAAGCTGCCGCAGATCATCATCATCATCGATGAACTGGCTGACCTGATGATGGTTGCACCTCATGACGTAGAGGATTCCATCTGCCGTCTTGCCCAGATGGCCCGTGCTGCCGGAATGCACCTTGTTATCGCCACACAGCGGCCGTCGGTGAATGTCATCACCGGTGTAATCAAGGCCAATATCCCCTCAAGAATCGCCTTTGCAGTTTCCTCACAGGTAGACTCCAGAACTATTCTGGACATGGCTGGCGCAGAAAAGCTTCTGGGCAAGGGCGATATGCTGTATTACCCTGTGGGGATGCAAAAACCCATCCGCGTAAAAGGAACCTTTGTGTCCGACAAAGAGGTGGAACAGGTCGTCGAGTATGTAAAAAGCCAGGTTGTGGTACAATATGATGAAGAAATCCTTGATAAAATTGCAACAACCAACACCGATTCCGACGATCAGGAGCTGGAGGCCGATGAGCTTTTACCCCAGGTGATCGATATGTTCATCGATTGCGGGCAGGCGTCGGTTTCGTTGATCCAAAGGCGTTTCAAGGTGGGATATGCCCGTGCCGGGCGCATGATCGACCAGATTGCTGAAAGGGGAATCATCAGCGGGTTTGAGGGCAGTAAACCAAGAAGGGTACTGATCAGCAGGGAACAATGGGAAGAGATGAAGATGAGCAGCTTTGATCAAGGCTGAGTCAGATAACCAGACGGAGGACAGGGATGAATATTCCACTGATTTTTACGGCTGTTTTAATTTGTTTGTTAGCGCTGTATATCATGAATCGTTTTGTCAAAAGGCCCGGCCCGGGAGCCATTGTGATTCTGACCCTGCAGTTATTGGCCGCAACCGTAACGGTTTTTTCTCTGTTTGAAAACGTTTTCACAACCCCGGTGGTCGAGCTTGGGATTATCTTCACAGGTATAATTATGCCCCTGCCGGTGGTGCTGTTTGATCATATCGTTTTCTTTAAAAGGCTTAAGAAATCTGGGGTTCGCGAGCCCTTCCTTGAAAAAAAGGAAAGGAAGAAATCAGGCATATGGAATGTTACAAGCTATACAGCCAATGCCGAGCTGTGGAAGAATGAGATTCAAGCCATGGATGTATACCGCAGCATCACGCTTGGGGACGAACAAATTCTGGAAAACGTGAAAAAACAACTGATCCTTGCACAACGCCTGATCAACCTGGAAAGGTATGAAACCGCAGCCGAACAATACAGGATGCTTTCAACCATTCTGCCCGTGTCGTCCGGTCTTGCCTATAATGCGGGTTATCTGCATTGCTTTATAGGGAGATACCGCGAGGCTTATAAATTACTGAAAAATGGCCTGAAATCCGTTCAAAAGGAAAAACGTACCTCGAATCAGGCAAACGAAGACAACAAGCAAAAAAAGTTCACGCCGGAAGAACTTGAAACCATGATCCATTTCTATTTGGGCTATACTCTGTATCACCTTGGAAAATATGAACATGCCGTTCGACATTACCAGAAGGTATTGGAAAGAAAACCGGATTTGACGGTGGTCTTTAAAAATATGGCCCGCGCTTATCTGGCCATGGAAATGAGCGAGCCTGCCATCGAATACCTTGAAAAAGGGCGGGTTGACCTGCGGGATAACAGCATGAGGATTGTGCTTGGAAGCCTTTATTACCAGAAGGGTGAAACGAAGAAAGCACTTGATGTGCTGGATGAAGTGGCAAAAGCCGATGAAAAACAGTTGGAAGCCCTGAAATGGAAGGGTAAGTCGGCGCTGAAGGAAAAGCAGTTTGAAAAAGCGGAGGAGTGTTTTTCAGAGCTGGTTGAGCTGGAGCCCACTGAACCCACAAATTATCATCAACTGGCATTAGCCCAGCAATCCCGCGGGGAAAAGACAAAAGCCCTGAAAACCTATGAAGCGGGGATTGCAACACATCCGCAAAGCAGCATTCTTCTGTATAATGCTGGTACACTGATGGATGACATGGGACAAAAGGAGAAAGCAGCAGAGGTTTTATTTAAGTCCCTGCAGGGGGATGAATACCTGGAAGACGCAGTGAATCATCTTGGGGTTTTGCTGGGACAGATGAAGCAGTACCGGGAATCGGTTCAGGTTTTCGACAAGGGTCTTGTTCAATATGATAAATCCTATCAGCTGTGGTTTAACCGTGGCATCGTTCTGGACATGGCCAAGCGCCAGGAAGAAGCGGTGGCATCTTTCGACAGGGCCTATGAACTGAATCAGGAGGATCCGGTTCTGATCAACTATTATACAGGCGCGTTGCTGCAAACCCGTGATTATACAAAAGCTATCCGCATCTTAAAGCAGGGTCTGAACAATTATCCCGATGATGCAGAGCTGATGTATGGTTTGTCAAAGGTATACTCGCAGATGGGAGAAAAGGATGTGGCAGTGGATCTACTCAAGCGTGTCGCTGCGCTGGATCCGGTTTACCTGGTTCGGATGCAAAAGGATTTGGATTTCAAAACGCTGCAGAATCATCCCGGGTATAAGAATCTGCTGGTATCGTAAGAGGTCAGTTCAATATTTTCAGTTTTAAACATAAATTAAATCATACCTTCTACTTGAATCATTTTCCTGGAAGGACATTGGATGAACGATTTTTTACCTGTCAATCAAACTGAAATGAATGAACGAGGCTGGGACAGTCTTGATTTTCTGCTGGTCAGCGGGGATGCCTATGTGGATCATCCCAGCTTTGGTCACGCAATTCTTGGCAGGCTGCTCGAGCATGAGGGCTACAGGGTTGGAATCATTCCTCAGCCCGACTGGAACAATGTTGAAGACTTCAAGCGCATGGGAACCCCTAAGCTTGGCGTTTTAATCGTTCCAGGGGTATTGGATTCAATGGTGAACAATTATACTGCAGCAGGCCTTCCAAGAAGAAAAGACAGCTATTCACCGGGGGGTGAAGGGGGACACAGGCCCGACAGGGCAGCGATTGTCTATTCAAACAAGGCCAGGGAAGCCTTTGCGAATACTCCGATACTTCTTGGCGGAATGGAGGCAAGCCTTCGCAGGTTTGCCCATTATGATTTCTGGCAGAACAAGGTTAGAGCGTCGGTGCTGGCTGATTGCGCAGCCGATTTGCTGATCTATGGCGATGGTGAAAACACAATTCTGGAAATAGCCACCCTTTTGCAAAAAGGAGTTCCTGTCCATAAGCTAAAGGCAATTCGAGGAACCTGCTATATGGCGGCGGCGGATGAAAACCTGCCGAACGATGTGCAGCAGGCGCTTCAGCAAGAAAACTGTGAAACTGACAGGGTGCTGGTGCTTCCGTCCTGTGAAGAGGTTACGGCGAGTAAAAGAAAATTTGCCCAGGCGTTTTTGATGCAGTACAGGCAGCAGGATCCTTTCTGGGGGCGTACGATCATCCAGCCCCACGGAAAAAGGCTTCTGGTCCAGAACCCTCCACGGTTACCCATATCCACTGAAGAGATGGACAGGGTTTATGCGCTTGGCTATACAGGTACCTGGCACCCTTCCTATCTTCAAAAAGGAGGAGTGCCCGCGCTGGATGAAGTAAAATTCAGTATCACCAGCCATCGCGGTTGTTTTGGCAGCTGTGCCTTTTGCTCCATTACCTTTCATCAGGGCAGGATTATTCGTTCACGAAGCAAAGCTTCCATTATCAGTGAAGTGGAATCCATGGCTGCAAACCCGGATTTCAAGGGTTACATTCATGATATCGGAGGGCCTACGGCCAATTTCAGAAAACCGGCCTGTAAAAAACAGGCCACTCATGGTTCCTGCCGGGACAGGGAATGTATGTTTCCCGAACCGTGTAAAAACTTGCAGACAGATCATAAGGAGTACCTGGACATCCTGAAGGCTGCGCAAGGGGTCCCAGGCGTAAAAAAGGTTTTTATCCGATCCGGGATTCGATATGACTTTTTGCTTCGGGACACCAACAGCCAATTCTTCAATGAACTGTGCAAGAACCATATCAGCGGGCAGCTGAAGGTGGCCCCGGAGCATGTATCAAAACGGGTACTCAGGCTGATGCGCAAACCCGGACCCGAGGTGTATGAGGCGTTCAGGCAGAAATATGAAGCATGGAACCAAAAAAACAATATGAAACAATACCTCGTCCCCTATTTCATATCCGGACACCCTGGCAGCACCTTGCAGGACGCAGTGGAACTGGCTGTATATATGAAAAAAACGGGGTTTGTTCCTGATCAGGTTCAACAGTTCTATCCTACACCGGGAACCATGGCCACCTGTATGTATTACACCGGAATTCATCCTGAAACCGGAGAAGAGGTTTATGTTCCGAAAAGTAAAAAGGAAATGGCCATGCAAAGGGCACTGTTGCAGTTTTATAAGCCAGGCAATCATGCATTGGTAAAAGAGGCACTGCGGCTTACAAAAAATGATGAGTTAATTGGTTTCCTGCTTTCCCCGCGGTCTGAAAAATCTTGTGCAGATACAAAACGTAAAGTAACGCACAAAAAGATGGATATAAATAATGCAAGGAAAGGGAAAACTGTTCTTGCAGAAAGTTCAACCCTTCTCCAAAAAAAAGGGAAGCAAAAGCGAAATGCTTCTTTCAGGAGCGGATCAAAGCCTCCAAAAAGTCGTTGAACAGTTAAACTTTAGTTGGACATGACAAAGAAAATATGTATAATGAAGGTAATAGAGAAAACTGCAAAAATTGTCGTAATGGCAGATATTATGGTTTAGAAATACCTCCCAGGGGAAAGTATAAATTGATATAGCCATTGCGGGACAGGAGTTTACAGTTTCATGAGCTTCCTGGTGATTGTATATTTACTGACAAGTATTTTTTATGTTTTTATCGGTACATTTTCACTGATGTATGATGTTAAGAACAAACTGAACCGGGTTTTTTTCTTCTTTTGCCTGGATTTATCCTTGTGGTCTACAATACTGATGCTAATGAATGCTGCCTCCGATGCCGCAACTGCTACAGTTTTCAGACGGATTGCAACTATTTTCTGGAGTATTCTTTACTGTCTGATGCTTCATTTCCTTCTTGTGCTGGTCGAAAAAGACAGGTTGTTGAGTAAACCCTGGTTTCTGGGTCTTTTTTACCTGCCCGCCATGATTTCCATCTACATCTATTACATCTTCACCCCGGTTTCCAGTGATTTGATTGTCAGGGTCAAACAAGGCTGGGTCTATTGGAACAGCGGTGGAAATGGTATATTAGCGGATTTTTATCTGCCGCTGTATTACGTGACCTATATATTGGCAAGTATTTTTCTAATTCGGTTTTGGGGCAAACAGTCTCCAATGAAACGTGTTAAAAAACAGGCTAGAATCCTTGTTGTTACAATCATCACCGTTTCAATACTTGGATCGCTGACCGACATCATTCTTCCTGCTCTTGGAAAGCCAGTCGTACCTGCATTAACGGTTTGTTTTATTGTGATCCCGGTATATGGTATCTGGTATTCCATCAAACGGTACCGTCTGATGAACCTGAATCCTCAGAATGTTGTTGCGGACGTGTTGAAAACCATGAAGGAAGGGATGCTCATTACCGACCGGAGCCATTTCATCAGGGATATCAATGAAGGGGCGAGAATGATGCTGGGCTACAGCAGGGAAGAGTTGTCTGGAAAGCCGCTGGAGCTGGTTGTCAAAAACATGCCCGACTTTATTGATCAACCCGGTACAAATGAACTAATGCTCATTAGGAAGGACAATCAGATGCTTGAAGTATCTTTTTCTTCCTCAACACTGCTCGATGAATGGAATGAGCCCTATGGAACGGTGCTGATTTTTCAGGATCTGTCAGAAAACAAGAGAATCCAGAAAGAATTACAGGCATCTCATGATCAATTGGAGCAAAAGGTTCTTGAAAGAACCCGTGAATTGAATGCCGCCAATCAGGACCTGAAAATTGAGATAGACTCCCGTATTGGTATGGAAAAAGAGATTCGCAAGCTCGCCTATTATGATCACCTTACAGGGCTGTCCAATAAAAAAAGGTTTATAGATTCTGTCAATCGAGTGATTGCTGAAAAGCAGACCCAGGATTTTTCCTTGGCCATCCTGTATCTCGATCTGGATTCGTTCAAGATCATCAACGATACGATGGGCCATGCACAGGGAGATCAACTGCTGAAAATGGTTTCGCAGCGGCTTGTCTCCACGGTTGGAAACAGCGATTCCATCGCTCGGGTAGGAGGGGATGAATTCCTGATTCTCGTTACAGGAGAGGCCGATTCGATTGACGCAATTGCATCCAGGCTGAATGAAACATTTTACCGTCAGTTCAATCTTTCCGGCAACGAAGTATATGTCACTACGAGTATCGGGGTTGCCATCTATCCGGTGGACGGTGAGGATGCAGAAACCCTGATAAAGAATGCAGATATTGCCATGTACCGGGCCAAGGATAAGGGAAAAAACAAGTATGAGGTTTGTACTCCTGCCATGAAAAGCTCTCTGGTGGAGATCATGAATCTGACCAACCAGTTATATAAGGCAGTAAGCCACCGGGAATTCGAGCTGTACTATCAGCCACAGGTGGATATCAGCTCTGGAATGATTGTGGGCTTTGAAGCGCTGATTCGTTGGAACCACCCCGAACTGGGCAAGATCGCTCCTGAAAAGTTCATCTCCATTGCTGAAAAAACCGGTCTGATCCTGCCCATTGGAGAATGGGTGTTAAAAAACGCCTGTCAACAGATGAAGCACTGGCACGATCAGGGCTTTCAAAGGGTTCCTGTAGCCGTAAATCTGTCAGTGAGGCAATTTGTGGATTATGATCTTGTGGGGATGGTTGCCCAAGCGCTTGAGGAAACAGGGTTGGAGCCGGGGTATCTCGAACTGGAAATCACGGAAAGCATCCTGATGGAGGATACCAGGTCCATCTCGGAAACACTGCAGCGCCTGGACGATATGGGCGTAAAAATTGCTATGGATGATTTCGGAATGAAATATTCTTCTTTGAATTATCTGAAACAGATTCCCCTGCACCGGTTGAAGATTGACATGAGCTTTGTGCAGGGAATTACCGTAAATCGTAAAGACGAAATTATTATTGATGGCATCATAACACTGGCAAAAAACCTTGGCATCGATGTTCTGGCAGAAGGGGTTGAAACTCTCGAACAGTTGGATTTCCTGAAGAATTCCCGTTGTTTTATAATCCAGGGCTATTATCTTTACGAGCCCATGACCGCAGACAAAATATACGGGACCCTGGTAAAAATTGCATAGACACTGCAGAAACTGGCAAACCATGTCAAAATCATCACCATGGAAAGTTAGTGTGGCATGGAAAAAACTATACTGCTAAAGAAACACTGATTCATGATTCTTTTATCTTCAAATTAAAATCGTCTCTTTCTTGACACGTAATTTAAAAACGATTAGAATGTTGATAGTATGGACATTTTTTGTCATATGCTATATTTGATTTTGCGTTGTTTGCTTTACTATGAAATGAAACCATGTGAAAGAAAAACAGGTACCTTGCATAATTTCTTTCAACAGCGAAATATACTTAATTGAATACTTTACGTTGTTACATGAGATAAAAGTGCAAGTTACAGTAGACAAGGAGGTGAGGGAGATCTTAATCTATGTGTTGATTGGCCTGGGAGCAGGCATAATCATTGCTGTTATCAGTTCACTTATTATGTTCCGTAAAGGAATTGAGCATAGAAAGCGTGTGGCAGAAGCCGAAATCGGCAGTGCTGAAAAGGAAGGCCAACGTATTGTAAGTGAAGCTGAGAAAATTGCTGAAAGAAAGAAAAGAGAAGCACTTTTTGAAGCCAGGGATGAAATTCACAAAAGCAGAGTGGATTTGGAAAAGGAAGTGAAGGAAAGAAGGATAGAAATCCAACGGACCGAAAGAAGACTTCAACAAAAAGATGAAACTTTGGAAAAGAAGATGGATACCCTGGAAAGAAAAGAAGAAGGGTTGAACAAACAGATCAAGGAAATCGAGGAAAGACAGGACGAGATCGAAGATCTGCACAGGCAGGAGCTTGGAAAGCTTGAAAGCATATCAGGCCTGTCTGTTGAGGATGCTAAGGAATACCTTCTGAAGAACATTGAGGACGAAGTGAAGCATGAAGCGGCTATCCTGGTGAAGGACGTTTACGAGAAGGCAAAAGAGGAATCAAACCGGAAAGCTAAGGAAATTTTGTCCACCGCAATCCAGAAATGTGCGGCAGACCATGCATCCGACATAACCGTTTCCGTGGTGTCGCTGCCGAATGATGAGATGAAGGGGCGTATTATCGGGCGTGAGGGACGTAACATCCGTACGCTTGAAACCCTGACAGGCATCGACTTGATCATTGATGATACCCCGGAAGCCGTCATTCTGTCGGGTTTTGACCCTATTCGCAGGGAAGTTGCCCGTATTACGCTTGAAAAGCTGATACTCGATGGAAGAATCCACCCGGCTCGCATTGAAGAGATGGTGGAAAAAGCGAAAAAAGAGGTTGAGAACACCATCCGTGAAGAGGGAGATCGTGCTACCTTTGAAACGGGTGTATACGGTTTGCACCCCGAACTGGTCAGGTTGCTTGGTAAGCTGAAATACAGAACCAGTTACGGGCAGAACGTGTTGAATCACTCCATCGAGGTTGCCCATCTGGCAGGCCTCATGGCAGGTGAACTGGGAGAAGACATTACGCTGGCAAAGCGTGCCGGTCTTCTTCACGACATCGGAAAAGCCGTGGATCATGAAATGGAAGGCTCCCATGTTACCATTGGCGCTGATTTGTGCAGAAAATATCATGAAAGTGATGTGATCATCGACTCCATCATGGCGCATCACGGCGATGAAGAGCCAAAATCCATCATCGCAATCCTCATTCAGGCCGCCGATTCCATTTCGGCAGCACGCCCTGGTGCCAGAAGGGAAACGCTGGAATCTTATATCAAGAGGTTGCAGAAGCTTGAGGAAATTGCAAATTCCTTCTCAGGCGTCGACAAGTCCTTTGCGATTCAGGCAGGACGTGAAGTGCGCATCATGGTAAAACCCGAGGATGTAAATGATGAGGGTATGGTCATCGTGGCAAGGGACATCTGCAAGCGGATCGAAAGCGAGCTGGATTACCCGGGACAAATCAAGGTGAATGTGATCCGCGAAACCCGAACTATCGATTACGCCAAGTAGAAACCGAACAATTGAACAAAACATCTGTTTATTCGTTAAGAAGCGTTTTTACGCTTCTTAACGTTTTATTTTTACATCACCCACCAGGGAAATAATTCAGGGTGGGGGTATCCACAAATCATTCGCTTCGCCATTGCGTTGGAAAGGCGGTATAGATTGAAGGTTTTTTTTATCGGTGATGTTTTTGCTAAGCCAGGAAGAACGGTATTGACAGAAAAGCTAAAAGGTTTAAAAGACCTGTACGGCTGGGACTTTTGTATTGCAAACGCAGAAAATGCCGCAGGAGGCAAGGGCATTAATTTTAATACCGCCGATGAAATTTTTAACTGCGGTGTCGATGCAATCACCATGGGAAATCATACCTGGGCCCGCAAGGAAATTCTAAATTTTATCGATTCTTGTTCTAAATTAATCAGGCCGGCAAATTATCCAAAGGGTGTACCGGGAAAAGGCCGTATGGTTCTCGAAAAGAACGGTTTAAGGCTGGGGCTTGTGAACCTGCTTGGCAGAACATATATGGATATGCCCTGTGATTGCCCGTTTCAGGCGGCCGACAGGGAAATTGCCGTTTTGAAGCAGCAATGCCAGGCTATCTTAATCGACATCCACGCAGAAGCCACCAGCGAGAAAATCGCTCTTGCCCATTACCTGGATGGACGTGTCAGTGCTGTCGTCGGTACACATACTCATGTTCAAACTGCCGATGAACGCATATTCAATGGCGGCACCGCCTTCATTACGGATGTGGGCATGACAGGCCCCATGGATGGAATTATCGGTGTTGATAAGGCTCAAATCATACAAAAATTCATCACCGGTCTGCCCGGCCATTTTGAGCCGGCGGAAGGCCGTATGATGCTGAATGCAGTAATTGTTACAATTGAAGATAAGACAGGCAGGGCGCTTGAAATCAAGCGCATTTCAGAAATATACAGATAACGGAAGTTTATTGAAAAATGGGAGTGATTTTTATGCGTACCATGGAACAATTCAAAAACTGGCTGGAGAATTCATATTTTGATGATCTGACAAGGTCTGAGCTTGCAGCAATAGCAAATGATCACAAGGAAATCGAGGAAAGGTTCTACAGGGATTTGGAGTTTGGAACAGGCGGTCTGCGGGGCTTGATCGGTGCAGGGACAAACCGGATGAACCAGTATGTGGTGCGCAGGACCTCTCAAGGGCTGGCAAACTTTTTAAAAAAGCAGAAATCCACTCCGTTGTCCATCGCTATTGCGTACGACTCAAGGCATAAATCCCGTGAATTTGCAGAAGAAAGTGCACGGGTTTTTACCCGCAATGGCATCAAAACATATTTGTTCGATGAATTAAGACCCACACCCGAGTTGTCTTTCGCAGTAAGGCATTTGCATTGCAATGCAGGCGTTGTTGTTACTGCCAGCCATAATCCAAAGGAATATAATGGCTACAAGGTATATGGCGAAGATGGCGGGCAGCTTCCGCTCGAACTATCCAATGCTGTTCTTGCCGAGGTAGATGCTATTTCCGATATCACCTCCATCGAGGTGATGGAGCTTGACAAGGCTATAGCAACAGGGCTTTTGGTGATGATCGGTCAACAGGTGGATGACGCTTATATGGCGGCATTAAAAACCTTGTCAATCACCCGTATGGATCAAAGCATTCTTGATGACTGTCCCATCATCTACACACCTATCCATGGTTCCGGAAATAAACCGGTAAGGCGGATATTAAAAGAAATTGGTTTCAATCATGTTTATGTCGTTCCACAACAGGAGTTACCCGACCCTGATTTCAGTACTGTAAAATACCCAAACCCCGAAGAACGCGCAGTTTTTGAGCTGGCTATTGAAATGGCCAAACAAAAGGACGCCGAGCTGATTATCGGAACCGATCCCGATTGCGACAGAATAGGGGTGGTTGTTAGAAACCACAATGGTGAGTATGCTACACTGAATGGTAATCAGACCGGTTGTCTGATGATGGAATATATTCTGAACAGTCTGCAGCAACAGGGAAAGCTTCCCGCTAATAGCTTTGTTGTAAAAACCATCGTGACCACCGAGCTTGCCAGGAACATTGCAAAAGCATACCATGTGAAGCTTGTAGAGGTTTTAACCGGCTTTAAGTTTATTGGGGAGCAAATCCTTCTGCGTGAGGAAAGAGGGAATGAGAAATATCTGTTTGGCTTTGAGGAAAGCTACGGATACTTGGCAGGAACCTTTGCGCGGGACAAGGATGCAGTGGTTGCAGCGATGCTGATAGGGGAAATGTACGCATGGTATAAGTCCAGGGGAATGACCCTGCAGGATGGCATGACCGCATTATATGAAAAGTACGGGTTCGCCAGAGAAGGCTTGGACTCCTTCACCTTGAAGGGGAAGGATGGGCTTGAAAAAATTCAACAGGCTATGAGCCTGCTCAGGGAGAAAAAGGCAGAGCTTTTTGATAATATTAGAATACGGGCTGTACGTGATTATGAATGCGGTATGCGCACGGTTGTCGAAACGGGAAAGGAAGAACCTACCGGGCTTCCCGAATCCAACGTGCTGTATTATGAAACCCAAAGTGGCTTTTGGTTTTGTGTAAGGCCTTCAGGGACAGAACCCAAAATAAAAATCTATTACGGGGTAACAGGCTGTACCCTCATCGAATCTGAAAAAGCTCTGGAATTATTGAAAAATCAGGTGTTGTCCGTTTTAAAGCCACTACTGACTGAATAATCAATTTGAGATGAAAAAACTTCCACCAGCAATGGTGGGAGTTTTTTTGCGTTCTGATTTTTGCGTTGCCTGGACATAATAAATGTGAACATGATATTTTGCAGTGTTTTAGTCATTTGTTCAAAAAACTCATAATACTGACTGGGATTCAAACAGAACAATCCTAATTGAACCTATGACGCAGTTTAAAAAGGAGGGGATTCAATGAACGACTCTTCAGGTAAAAAAGCAACTGACAGCAAGGAAGAGCTGAAAATGGCGAATGAAAGGCGAATTGAAGAACTGATGAACATCAATAACCGGTATGTTCGTACCGAAAGACATCTGGAGCAACACTCCGATATCTCCAACCCGGATAACCTGGAGCACAGTGAACTGGTTCAACAGCAAAGACTGGAACAAATGGACGACCTGAAAAATATTATTGCATACGGGGCGCATGAGCAAGAGGATCAAAAGGAAAACCTGCGCAGAAGGATGGAATATACGGATGGTTACCTGAATCACAACGCCCGGAAAATGGATAAGGAAACTCTTGAAAATACACTGGAAAAACAGGAGCATAGAAAAGAACAGTTTGACTTTATGAATTGAACAAAAACCCCACCGTTGGTCACAAAGGGGGTATTCTGCGAGCAATTCAGGAATGCTTTTGGACCGTTGGTATCTGGCCAACAGATACCAACGGCACTGCCTCAGCGCAAATTGACATAAAATTTGAACGATGATATAATGACTTAAGCAGGATCAACTCGAAAAACAAAGAAAAAATGTAATACCACATGATAAAACTATCGATATGCACTATAATGCATTTTTTATATTATTTTTAGTGGAGATTTCCGCAGCTTGATATATGTTTCATGCAGGCATATTATTTCGGTGCAATAAGCTGAGCTGATTGGGTTTGGGCAAATCATCGGAATACTGCGTTTTTTCACAACAGATGCGGCTCTTGTTTCTATATTTTTTATCTCACCTTAGGAGGCTGCGCAAGGTGCGAAGGATTAACCTGGATCACATTCAGGCGGGGGCAACACTAGCAAAATCAATCATTACCCTGGAAGGAACCATATTGCTTTCTGCCGGCACAGAACTGAACGAAGAGCACATCAAAAGGCTTCAGCTATACGGTATTACGGAAATTTTCATCGAAGATGATATCTCCAGGAACATTCATGTGCAGGAGCTCATCCGGGAAGAAATTGTTCTCGAGGCAAAACAGCTTGTCAAGGAAACGATGGTCAATACTTCCATCACAACCAGCATAGATGGGAAAAAGCTCATGGAGATCGTCGATAAGCTTATTGAAGGTATTCTGGCCAATGAAGATATTATTGCCACCCTTTGCGATATTCGATCGTTGGATGATTACACATTTTCTCACAGTGTCAACGTTTGTATTTATTCACTGGTCATTGGCATAGGGATGGGCTATGTCGGGGACAGCCTTCGTGAGCTTGGTATAGGTTCCATGCTGCATGATATCGGTAAAGTAAAAATTCCACAGCACATTTTGCAAAAACCTGGCAGGCTCACTGTGGATGAGTTTGACGAGATTAAAAAGCATACCATATATGGCTCTGTAATCCTGAAGGATGCGCATGGAATCAATATGACCGCTTCTCTCATCGCATTGAGCCACCATGAACGTTCAGATGGAAGCGGGTATCCGCATCACCTGAAAAATGACAATATATATAAGGCCGCAAGGATTGTGGCTGTTTCAGATGTTTATGATGCGCTGACAACCGACAGGGTTTACCGGAATAAGCTGATGCACCACGAAGTGGCTGATTATATTACTTCTTTAGCTTCCCATCATTTCGATCAGAAAGTCGTAGATACATTCATTCGATATGTGGCGTATTACCCTGTGGGGACAGCTATCATTCTGAACAATGGGGAGAAGGGGCTGGTCTCAAAATACAACAAATACTTCCCCACGCGGCCTGTAGTCAGGATTGTCATGGACGAAGAAGGAAAAATGCTTCCGAAACATAAGGAAGTTGACTTGAATGAAAGGCTTGAATATCGTATTGTCAAGGTATGGGATATATAACGGTCAAAAAAGGAGCCCTCGACTCAGCAGTGCAAATTTGATTTCTACTGTCACCGACGAACTGCAAAAGCGCACAACTATTTATCTTTGGAGGTTTTATGCGTTTTGATGGGATTTCAGTTGCAGACCTGGAATACGGGAATGTAATTAATGGAATATACATTTTAAGAAGAAAAGAACTGAAGGAAACCTCGGGAAAAAAGCAATATGCCGATTTGCTTTTTCTGGATAAAACCGGTGAGATTAACGGCAAATTGTGGGATGTCAGTGAAGATTATTTTAAAGCTTTGCAGCTGAACAAGCTTTATTATATCAATGCGAAAGTAGACAGCTGGAAAGAGCTTCTGCAGTTGAATGTGAATAAAATGCGCCTTGCTGATTCCGAGGATCAGCAAGAGATTGCAGATTTTGTTCCTTCAGCACCTTTACCGGCACAGGAGATGCTCGATGAAATCTTCGGATATGCACACAAAATCCTTCACCCTGAAATAAAAGCGCTGGTTGTGAAGCTGCTAAAGGAAAAGGGCGATAAGCTACTATACTGGCCAGCGGCACGTTCCCTGCACCATTCCATCCGAAGCGGTCTGCTGTATCATCTTGTCAGAATGCTAAGAACTGCGCAGATGCTCAATAATGTTTATACCGAACTCAACATGGATTTGCTGTATGCCGGAATATTGCTTCATGATCTGGCTAAAATTGGTGAACTGGATTCCGATGATTTGGGGTTCTCAGAGTATTCCAGGGAAGGACAGCTTTTAGGTCATTTGGTGATGGGTGTCAGAGAAATAGAAATTGCCGGAAGGCAGCTGGGTGTATCTGATGAGGTTATTCTTCTTCTTGAACATCTGATTCTCAGCCATCATTACGAGCCGGAATATGGAAGCCCCAAAAAACCCATGTTTCTTGAGGCTGAACTGCTGCATCATATCGATCTGATCGATGCAAGGGTTTATGATTATGAAAATGCCTTAAAAAATACGGGTAAAGGAGATTTTTCCGAACCAGTCTGGTCTTTGGACAAACGCAAGCTTTACAAGGTGGACCTATAACCCTTCTGCTTCATAGTACATATCAACAGGCTGCAACAAGCTATGCCATATCTGCTTCTATCGTACCAACAATTTTAATTTCAGTTCAACACAAAACGGATGAATAAAAATGGTTTCACTTTATTGGTTCTCTGCGCTTACAAAAACATGAGGCTCTAAGATGAACCATTAGTCCTGCTTCATGGGACAGGATTACTATAGCATTCCCATTCCCAATATAAGAAAATGAATATAGAAAGGTATATAATAATATGCCAGAATGTGGAGGTATCGATAATGCGGAGAATACTTGTTTTTTTATTGGTTGCTACTATTATGCTTACAGCATTTCCGACCATAGCTGTGGCTCAGCATGAACAAAAGAAGTCTGAATTTACAGATGTCAATAAAGATCATTGGGCCTACGAAAGTGTTAAGGCTGTAGTGGAAGCGGGCATTATGGAAAGAGATGCCAAGGGACGTTTCAACCCGGGCGAAAAAGTATCCAGGGGTGAGTTTGCCATTCTCATGGTCAAGGTTTTGGATCTGCCGCTGGTTAACCCGCAGCAGGGCACATTTCTTGATATTCCAAATACATCAAAGTATTATAAGTATGTAGAAACAGCAAAATATTATCTGACGGGTTATCGGACAGCACAGGGTGATTCCTTCCGGCCCGAGGAGGATTCTGTCCGGGAGGACATTGCTGTTGCACTGGTAAAAGCGCTCGGCTATAATCCCATCAGCAACTATAAAGATATATTGAAGGGTTACGAGGACATTGAAGAAATATCTCCGAATCTGCGGTTTTATGTTGCTTCTGTTGTAGAAAACAAGATCATGATTGGAACAGGTTCGGGCGGAAAGAAGATCTTCAGCCCTCAGCTTAAACTGTCAAGAGCAGAGGTTGCACAATTAATTTACAACATGATCCTGGTTGAAAAGGTAACCTACGATGAAGGAGATAAGGTAACCTACGATGAAGAACTCCAACCCACTGTCACCCCCAAACCAACACAGGCACCTGCTCCTGAAAAGTCTTTCACCCCTAATGTCAGTGTGAAAGTGGCTGACAACGGGTTGAAGGTTGAATGGACAAAAACACCTTCAAGCGATTTTAAATATTACAAGGTGGTCATGTCTAAATCCGATTCCAATCCATCCTACCCGGATGATGGCTATATTGCAGTTATCTCAGATGCCAATCAGACCAGCTATACGATTAAAGAAGGACAAGGCTATAACGGCGGAGATGTTGGGAATGTGACTGCAGGACAAAAGTATTACATTACAATCACAGCGGTATACAACCACAGCAAATATACCGGAAATGTAGTTCGCAAGTCGGTTCCGGAAGCCGAGGATAAAAATGAAGGTTCTTATGCACCACAGGTCACCGTTGAGGCCTCCGATGGAAACCTGAGGGTGAGCTGGACAAAAACACCAGGCGAGAACTTTACCTATTACAAAGTGGTCATGTCTGTATCTGATTCCAGCCCTTCCTATCCGGATGATGGATACATTACATATATCTGTGATGTAAACCAGACCAGCTATACAATATCCCCAGGGGCTGGTTACAGCGGTGGTGATGTCGGGACCGTGACCTCCGGCCAGGAATACTATATTACGATTACTGCAGTGTATGGTCATGGAAAATATACAGGAAATGTTGTTCATAAGCAAATGCCGTAAGGTGATAGATCAGCTCTGAGAATTTGCACAACTATCCATATAGGGATATAATAAGCCTGTGACAACAAGCCACAGGCTTTTTGCAGCTTCCGTGATGCATTAATAAGCAAATGCTTCTGTCGCTAAAACGAAGCTAAAACCTCGTTGCTGCGGGGCTGGTCATAAGCTAAAGCTTGGCTGGTCGTAAGCTAAAGCTTACTGCTCGCCCATGCGTTCTGGCTGCTCGCCTACACAACCTATCTGTTGCGATTGCACGCAATCGCTTCTGTTGTTATAAGAACCTTGTTGTGGTGTGATGGTTTTGCTTGCGTAAAACCTGCTGCTGCAATAATATAGAAGTTAAGTTTAGATGCCTGGCTTCATATGCTATAATACAAGATCCATTCAGGCAGAGGTGCTCAATATGGTTACAATCTGTGAGGTAAAAACAAAGCATCAGTTAAAGGAGTTTATCAGGTTTCCGAATCACCTGTACAAGGACAACCCCAATTATGTTCCACCGCTTTTGATGGATGAAATCGCTACCCTCAGCCCGAAGAATCCTGCAAGAGAATACTGCCGGGTCGTCTATTGGCTGGCATACAGGGATAATCAGGTTGTTGGCAGGATAGCGGGGATTATCAACGACGAATATATTCAAAAATGGAAGAACAATTATGCCAGGTTCGGATGGATTGATTTTATTGATGACAGGGAGGTATCCTCAGCTTTATTCAATACGGTTGAAGAATGGGCGCACAGACAGGGTATGGAAGGGATTCACGGGCCTCTCGGGTTTTGTGACCTGGACAAGGAAGGGCTTCTGATCGAAGGCTTTGAAGAAATGGGCTCCATCATAACCATGTACCATTTTCCTTATTATCGCGAGCATATTGAAGCATCGGGGTATGCGAAAGATATTGATTGGTTTGAATTTGACATCACAATGCCAGAGTATAAGCCAAACAAGATTCTTAGCACCATTGCACAGCGGACAATACAGAAATATGGTCTGCGCATTTTGAAAATAAATAAAATCAAGGACGCCATGCCCTTTGTACCGCAAATGTTTGAGCTTATCAACACTGCCTATGAAAACCTGTATGGGGTTGTTCCCCTTACTGAAAGGCAGATAAAGGCCTACACAAAGCAGTATATCGGTTTTTGCAACCCGGATTACATCAGCTTTGTCATGGACGGGGAAAACAAGCTTGCCGGCTTTGCCCTGGTTATGCCATCGTTGTCGCAGGCTTCACGTAAAAGTGGAGGTAAGCTTTTTCCCTTTGGGTTTATCAGACTGCTTAGAGCGATCAAAAAGAACGATACCCTGGACTTGTACCTCACAGCCGTTCGACCCGAATACAAAAACACAGGCGTTTCTGCCATCTGCCTTGAACATCTTACTCGCAATGCCATTAAGAATGGTGTAAAACACTCTATCGGAAGCCCCCAGTTGGAAACAAACCATGCAATACATTCCTTCTGGCGATTTTTTGATGATGTCAGAATTCACAGAAAACGCAGGTGCTATCTGAAGAAATTTGGTTAAACCAGTTGGGTGAGTTCCATTTCAATAATAAAAGCAATGCAAAGAGGTTCTTGAACAGCATTGTTCATAACTTGCTGTCGACATTCAATCGACTGCCTGAAAGCAGTTCGAAAATTGATTTAACCCAGTTCACAGATCTCAGCTCTTCCAGTTGAGGTGTTAGGGGTTTGATTACCAGAAGTGAGAGTATTTGAAGTATTGCCGCCACGAGGACTGAGACCGGGAGGAATCGAGTAGGAGGCGGATAATTATTTCATCCGCCGACCTCTCACACCACCGTACGTACCGTTCGGTATACGGCGGTTCCAAAGTTCACACATTACTTCGCAGAGTAGCATTCCATAAAGCTAAGAT
>JAGOJH010000066.1 GCA_017995215.1 Thermoclostridium sp. | reverse complement strand
AATACACGGCCACTAATGATCCAGACTAAACCGTCCAAACCGCCTTTATTCAAATGATGAACGGAGGCTTTTTTCAACAGCAGCACCTTCCTTATAGGTTGAACTCAAAAACACCTATTTAACTTAAATATCGGTAAATTTCTTTTTCTGCAACAGATACTAATACAATTCAAGAGAATCGAATGCACAGGCTTACATCTTTTACAGAAATTGATTCAATGCCTATACCATTCATTGGAAGGAATGTGAACCTGCTTAATAAATAACGAAGCTTAAAAGATTCCTAGTACAACTGGTTAACCCTTCGAATCACTCCGGGCAGATCGATGAAGTCATGTTCCACGGCTTTTTTCAATAGCGCGGCAGGAATAAAGTGGTCAAATTTCGGGATAATGCTTTCACATTTGGCCTTAAAACGATGAACCTCCTGGTTTTTCAGGATTTCATCCACAGTAATGTTCGCGCTCACTATGTCCTGGAGGCATTCCACCAAGGTCCCCAGGCTGTCCTCCCGGGTTTTCACAAGGATGTAATAGGGTTCAAATCCGCTTATGTGAACTAGCTGCATTCGTTTCGGGATGAAATGCCTTAGCAACAGCATCAGCGTATTATAATCCGCATTGCCCATCCACGGAAGTATACAATACAACCCTTTATCAATGCGAATCAGATTCCTGGCTGTAAGGTTCCTGTCCCGTGAAAGGATCCGCGCTTCTCTTAACCGGTTTAAGGCACCCTCTTGCAGGAAAGGATATTCTTTTCTGTCTGTAAGCACCTGTTTCATCTTCTCGAGAATTCGTGTATGAATTACAGCCAGGTCCCCTTCATCTGAAATGACGATGGGGTTAATCATGGGCTTTACATACACCCTGAAATGCTCGGAATCACAGGTGATGACCTCCCAGGTATGCCCGGCCAGTGTCAGCGGCTCGCCGACTGAAAACTCACGGTAAACCAACCCTACCTGTTCGGAACCATTTAATACTGTATAGGTATCAAAGGTCTTGAAAACAGGGTAGAAGGTATAGCTGTGCACCAGTTTACCCCCCTCCATTCCCAGAATCAGCCCGCCATCTTCCAATTGCTGCAGGTGATCGAGCTTCAGCATTTGTGCAACCACCTGATCAAAATCAGCCCGGGATATATTCTGAAACGGAGATAATGACAGAACCTGCTGTGCAAGGGCATTGGGGGATAGTTCTCCTTTCCCCGCAAGCACACTGAGGGTTTGGTGGTACAAAATACCAAACGGATATTTCAATTTTTTGGGCGGCTCCATCCACCGCTCTTCAAGGTAAAGCAGAATGACAGCGATATTTTGAACCAGGTTCCAGGGGATTTTTCCCGGCAGGATAGCTTTTTCCTGTGGAATACCGTCATGACATACAAAGTAGATTTCTGCGGGTTGGCCCCTGCGACCGGAACGCCCCATTCGCTGCACAAAGCTGGTCACCGCCACAGGTGAGTTCACCTGAATCACCCTGTCCAGCCCGGCGATATCAAGGCCCATTTCAAGGCTTGAGGTGCCGATCACCACCACCGGGCGATCTTTTTTCATGGCAGCTTCTGCAGCCTCACGCAAAGATGTGGAGATATTGCCGTGATGCACATGGAAATTATCATCAGCCTGGTTATCCGAAGCGATGGCGCGAAGCATCACCGCCGTCGTTTCACTGCCCGCAACCGAATTGCAGAAGACAATACACTGTTTATGTAAGCTTTTGTTGTAAATATATTGCCAAATTCCATTCATCTCTTGACTCCACACAGAACATGTGTTCTAATAAAAGTAACGGGCAACGTTAAGAGAAAATCTGCCGGGTCATTCTCCGTTTCTTCCATTGTATGTTCTCAGGTTACCTTTTACAAGGGGGATGGAGGGCAAATCATCGTAACGCGTTAAAGGATAAGTACCATCATGAACTGGAATGATGACGAAGCATATTCCTACAGCTTTGAAGAAGACTGGGATGGTCAGGGTACAGCTATACCACCCCGACCAGACTGTCTGCGCAGCTATGAACAGGAGCTGGAACCACAGCCCTGCTGCGAGGATGAAGCCCAATACCAAAGTGAAGCTGCGGGAAGGCAATTCGCAGCGGGATACGCCAACAGTAAAGGCAGGAAACCCCTGACGGGGGTTGCACCTGGGCGTATGAAGCAGCTGAAAACGCTGTATCAGTCTGTCGTGCGGCTGAATCATGAAAGGAATGAAAATTCTTTTGTCAGAGAAGCCGAAGAGCATGCCAATTTCATCGGTGAAAAGGCTCGCCATGTGCCTTTTCGGTCTTATTGGCCCACCTATGAAGCCATGTCACAAAGGCAGAAGGAATGGTATTTTTATCTCCGTTCACAGCTTCGACAGAGGAAGTACCCTAAAACCGATCTGTCCTATTTGTTTGTTTATATTTATGAAATCATCAACCAAGTGGGGGTTAACGACGCCGCCGATGGTCTTTTGCAGCTTTGCGGCCTGTGGAGTGCCTATCGCTATGCCTATTCCATCCTCGATAAATATCTGGTGCTGTGGGTGCAGGATTATATCCTGATCTATGCCGATGGGGATTTTACAGCCATGATGGGCAGAGTGCCCGATAAAACCCTGTTAAGCCTATTCCCTGATTCCCTGGCGGGCTGCTTCATGGAAAACCCCACAGCGGGCTTCACGCTCGACTTTATCAGCCGGTTTTCCGACTACCGTTTTCATACCGGACAGCTGGCCAAAAGCAACCAGGGTGGCTATTTCCTCTCACTGCTGCCGACGGTGTTCCAGGAAGTGAATCAAACCCTGTTTCAGGAAAAGGGCAAAGGTATTTTTGGTATTTACAGGCCTGCGCACAGCAACGGAAAAAGGCGGATTGCCTTTCAAAACGCTATATACAGCGGCCCGGTCACTTCTGTGTGTCAGGATGAAATACCCTATTCCACCTATCCGCCGCTGCGCAGCTTTTTTACGTCGGTCATCAAGGAAACCGAAAATCGTCTGCGTGAGCAGGCACAAATAAAGGGAAGGCTGCGGGGCATCGAGCTGGAGCCAAAGGTTCTGTCAGTGATACAGTCTATTGTTATCAGTCAGCTGTGTAAAACGGTTGCTGATGATGAAAAGAAGAAGCTTCAGGTCGATCGGGATCGAATCATCCAGTTGCTTGAAGAATCAAACCTCATCCGACAAAAGCTTCTTGAAGGCATAGATGAAATTACCCGGGGAGTTCAGGTGAATGATGCCCATCTTCCCACGGGTGGGATGAATTCCTTCGATAGTGGTGAATGCCATGAAGATGGTAATTACATTGTAGAAACCAATGAATGCATCATGGAAACCAAAGGTACCTTTGCATTAGAGCATAGCTCCACCCGTGCCGAGGCGCAAACCAGTGGGCAAGCTTGCACATGCGAGTTGTCAGGGGCTGGTTTACTGAAGCATAACCTCACACAATGCCAACAAAGCCTTTTGGCGTTTATCCTGCAAAACGGCGGTGAAGTGGGAGTGGGGCTGATCAACCACGCTTTTCCGCAGTTGTTTCTCGAAATGGAAATGGATGAAATCAATCAACAAGCCATGGAAGCACTGGGCGACATTATTCTTGCCGCAGAAGGCGGGCAGTGGCTGCTGTATGATGAATACAGGGTACAATTGGAAGGAGTTTTTAAATGAATACACTGAAGGTTCCCAGACGGGTCTCCACGGCATTGCTGAACTCGCTCAGCGCCGGGGTCACGCCAAGAATCGGGCTGGAATATATGGCCGTTGGAAGAAAACGTGAAATAGAAACACTGTTGGAGGACCTGGCCAATATCCGTGAGGGTGGTTCTGTTTTCCGCGTCATCGTGGGGCGGTACGGCAGCGGCAAAAGCTTTCTGCTGCAGATCATCCGCAATTATGCCATGGACAGGGATTACGTCGTTATCGATGCCGACCTGTCCCCTGAAAGAAAGCTCACCGGCAACCGGGGAAGCGGTCTGGCCACCTACCGTGAGCTGCTCCAGAACATGGCCACAAAGGTTAGGCCCGACGGGGGAGCATTGAATGCCATCCTGGAGCGGTGGATTGCCGCTGTTCAGATGCAATTGATGAAGGATGAAGGATTTGCATTGAATGATCCCCTGCTTGCTGAGCGCATGGAGCTAAGCATTATGCAGGCTATCCACAGCATGGACGATCGCGTTCACGGGTATGATTTTGCACGTGTGCTCAGTGCTTTCTGGCAGGGGCATCGCACAGGCAGCGACGAAATGAAGAGCGCCGCGCTGAAATGGCTCAGGGGGGAATATCAAACTAAAACCGAAGCGAATACCGAGCTTGACGTTCGGGTGATCATCGACGACGATACCTGGTTCGACTATATCAAGCTGTTTTCAGATTTTGTAAAGCAGCTTGGTTATGCAGGACTTATCATGCTGCTGGATGAAGGCGTGAATCTTTATAAAATCTCCAACACGCAGTCCCGCAACAACAATTACGAAAAGCTTCTGAACATGTTTAATGACACGATGCAGGGAAAGGTACAGGGGCTGGGGGTATATCTTTGCGGCACACCGCAGTTCGTCGAGGATAACCGACGCGGCCTTTTCAGCTACGAGGCACTTCGGACAAGGCTTGCCGGCAGCCGTTTTGCCAAAGAGCTGAGGGATATGCAGGGGCCGCTGATCTATCTGGACAAACTGACCTACGAAGAGCTTTTTGTATTGCTGCATAAAATCCTTGAAATTCATATTATCCATTATGGCTGGGAATCCGGTGTTTCCGAGGAAGACCTGCTTTTCTTCCTGCAGCAGGCCGTTAACCGCATTGGTGCCGACGAGTGGCTGACACCGCGCGAAATCGTGCGGGATTTCATCTCTGTTTTAAACCTGGTGCGGCAAAACCCGGAACAAACGTTTAAAAGGCTTGTCACCGGAGACCTGTTTAAAACCACCCCTCCGGCAGAGAGTAACGATATGGAAGAAACTGATGCGGCGGAGTTTAGCTTATGAGCGACAATGTTTTTTACCGATTGGCACCCTTCATCCAGGAATTCATTTACCGCAATAATTGGACCGAGCTTCGCGGCTTTCAGGTGGAAGCCTGTCGTGTCATCTTCGAAACCGATGCACACCTGCTGTTGTCCTCCGGTACGGCTTCAGGAAAGACAGAAGCGGCATTTCTTCCCGTTTTAACTCTTTTAACAGAAGATCCGCCGGCGTCAGTCGGCGTTCTGTACATTGCTCCGATAAAGGCATTGATCAACGACCAGTTCCTTCGGCTTAACGACCTTTTGAAGGAAGCGGATATCCCGGTGTGGCACTGGCATGGGGATGTTTCCGGTTCCCATAAGCAAAAAATGATCAAAAACCCCTCGGGGGTACTTCAAATCACTCCGGAATCTCTTGAAAGCCTGCTGATCAACAAAAACCGTGACCTGGTCAGAATCTTCGGGGATCTGCGTTTTGTCGTCATCGATGAAGTGCACGCCTTTATGGGAACCGATCGCGGCATTCAGGTTTTGTGTCAGCTGGAAAGGCTGCAGCGGTATATCCGCACCAAGCCCAGACGAATAGGGTTGTCCGCAACCCTTGGGGATTATACCCTTGCAGAAAAGTGGCTGGCTTCAGGCACCGACAGGGCCGTTCATACTCCGCTGGTCAGGGCTGGCTCCCAAAAGGTACGTATTGCGGTGGAGCATTTTTACGAAGATCCTGATGACACAAATAAAAAAAAAGCCCTTTTAGCACCGGGTAACCCTGTGAACTCATATTCCCATGACAATCGGGGGCAGGAGAGCGTGGTTTGCCCAACCATCCCTCAGCCATTCTGGAACTACCTTTATGACAAAACCCTGAACCGAAAATGCATCATATTCTCAAACCTGCGGGAGCACGCAGAGTCTTCAATCGCAACCCTAAGGCAAATCGCAGAGCTGAGAAACACCCCTGATATTTATCATGTGCACCATGGCAGCATTTCTTCATCCCTTCGCGAAACGGCGGAGACAACGATGAAAGAAGTGAGCGGTCCGGTAGTAATCGGTGCTACAGTGTCCCTGGAGTTGGGTATCGATATCGGAAGGCTGGAGAGAATCATTCAACTGGAGGCTCCTGCTTCGGTTTCATCATTCCTGCAGCGGCTTGGAAGATCAGGCCGGAGGGGAAACCCTTCTGAAATGTGGTTTTTATGTCGTGAGCAAAAGCCTTCCGGCGTACCGCTGCTGCCTTATCAGATCCCCTGGAGGCTGCTGCAGTCCATAGCTATTATTCAGTTATATATTAAAGAACGCTGGGTTGAACCCCCTGCCAGCCGGAAATATCCACTGGGCATGCTTTATCACCAAACCATGAGCATCATTCTTTCCACGGGAGAGGTTTCCCTTCCCACCCTTGAAAAACGTATTCTGGGCATGGCCTGCTTCTCTCACATTACCCCGCAGGACTTTCGGATGCTGATTGACCATCTGGTTACATTGGAACATTTGCAGTTCACTGAAGAGCAGGGGCTCATTATCGGTCTGGAAGGCGAAAAGATCACATCAGGCTTTCGGTTTTTAGCCGTATTTCCCGAGGATGACGAGTACACCGTCAACTGCGAAACGGGGCAAATCGGAAAAGTTGAAATCCCGCCTCCGGTGGGCGAAAGGATTACGATTGCGGGACGGAACTGGGAAGTCGTTGATTTTGACATGAAGCAAAAAACAGTATTTGTAAAAAAAGTGAAGGGAAAAATTAATACCTTTTGGGTGGGCGGTTCCATGCATATCCATAACCAGGTGGTTGCTACGATTCGTAAGGTTTTGTCCGACAGTACTGAGTATCCCTGGCTAAAGCCGGGGGCAGCCCATCGGCTGGCAGAAACAAGAGCTCTTGCCAAAAAAACCGGGCTGCTTGAAAAGCAGGTGTTCAGCCTGGGGGGGAATACAGTTATGCTGCTACCCTGGCTGGGCTCAGTAGATTATCATGTGTTACTGGCGTTCATCCGGCATTTCCTGAAGGAACGCTTTGATTTGAAAGGCTTGGGTGGGCAGGCACCATATTTCATCCTTGCAAGGCTTGGAACGGGCACCATGGAAGAATTCACAGCAGCCCTGCAGGAGCTGTTGTGCTCAAAGCCGGATCTGCTTACTTGTTTCAGTGAAGATGAGCTGGACGAGTTAATCTGCAGTATTGAATATAAAACACCTAAATTTAATGGCTTTATTCCAAAACCATTTTTACATAAGGGCTATGTAACAGATTACGTGCATCTGGAAAATCTACATAAGGTTCTTGTGTAAAAGCCCTACGGCAGTGTAATGCTTTCATTGGACATCTCTTTTCAAAGTTATATCAATCGAACTGCATAGATGTTTTCACTGCATAAAGCTGAGAATTATCTTTTTTGATATTAAAAAACTTCCAATCCGGTATTTCATGGATAAGACAAAAAAAGAGGGCTGTGGAAAAGAGTTGAAATGAAAAGTGAAAACATGTAGAATGAAAAAAAGGAGGGATTGTTATGCAACAGTATTCCAACGATTATTCATCTTACGAATCCGAGGTTGATGCCCGGCAAGGGTTGAATGCCTATATTTCCAAGGTTTTTTCCTGGATGTTTATTGGTCTGATTATTACAACGGTTGTATCTTTGGCAGTATCCACCTCAGTAGACATCCTGTTATTCCTGGCAAATAACATGTTCCTGTTTTTTGGTCTGTTGATCGGAGAGGTCGTTTTAGTGGCGGTGTTGTCCGGAAGGATCATGAAGTTGTCATTTGCTGCAGCCTTCAGCATGTTTCTTCTTTATGCAGCAGTGAATGGGGTTACACTTGCTATAATTTTTATATCATATACCGAAGAGTCAATATGGAACACATTCCTTATCACCGCAGTAACCTTTGGAATCATGGCAGTATACGGTCGCTTTACAAAAACCGACCTAACCCAGTTCCGTTCTGTGCTTTTCATGGGGCTGATCGGTGTGTTGGTCTTGTCTATAGTCAATATCTTTTTAAACAGCAGCCCTCTTGGGTGGCTCATTTCCATCATTGGTCTGTTTGTTTTCCTGGGGTTGACGGCTTACGACACACAAAAGCTGATAAGCTATTATCATGCTACAGAAGGGCAGGAGGCAATCCGGAAAAACCTTGGGGTGCTGGGAGCATTGGCACTGTATCTTGATTTTATCAACCTGTTCCTGAAGCTGTTAAGGCTTTTTGGCAGAAGAAGATAATACTGCGAACAGTCTTTTTGTATTTTGGTTTTGAATCCGTTTCAGTAAAAAAATTAAACCCCGGGAACTCCGGGGTTTATGCTTTTTCCAGGAATAGTTTAAAGGGCTTGGCGGGTTATCTCTGAACGTTGAGCTGAGTTGTAAATGCCCCTAAAACCAGTTCATCGAGAAGAAGGGCAATGGAGAGAGGTAGTGGAGGGTTATTTCAATTCAATTCCAAGCGCTTCAATCAAGTAGATGGCGTTGCGCGTCTTCGACACTCCGGGTCTCAGTTTATAATCAAACTTGATCTGCCCATTATTATAATGCTCTTGAAAGTGGTAGTTCGCAATTAGCCCGTTTGTTTCCTTTTCCAGAACCTCCAGCTCCAAATCATGGGTGGATACCATGCCGATGCTGTTCCTGCCGGCCAACTTTGAGATTAAAACCTTGGCCGCGTGATGACGGTCATAGGAGTTGGTTCCCTTAAAAATTTCATCCAGAAGGAAAAAGATTCGACCTTTTGTTTTAACGGCTTCCACAATCATTTTTATCCGCAGCAGCTCGGCATAAAAGCTGGAAATGTTTTTCTCCAGGTTGTCGGATATCCGCATACAGGTGCAGACGTTCATGAGCGAGCAGGAAAAGGAATGGGCGCATACCGGTGCACCGGAGTAGGCCAGAACCAAATTCAAGCCGATAGTTCTCAAGAATGTACTCTTTCCCGACATGTTTGAACCGGTTACAAGGATTACCTTTCTGTTGTTACCCAGCTCGAAATCATTTGAGATACGTCCTTTGGTGATGAGCGGATGCCCCGCCTGAATAGCTTTAACCTGCAGGGTATGAGATTCGATAATATCGGGCATGGCCCAATCCGGATTGTCATGCTTCAGGTTTGACAGACTGGAAAGCGCTTCAAACGCTGCTATACCTTCAAACCAATGAAGCAGATTTTTTCCGCATTCCTGCTTCCATTTTTCAAGGGCAACTTCACACTGATAATCCCACAATGTAAGCACATCAAAGACAAAGTAGAACATATTGTTACGGTTCGAGATATTGCTGCAAATACGCGAAAGCTTATCTAATTGCTTTGATGGAGAGCTTTGATTCATATACAGGCTGTTTTGAACCTCATGCAACACAGAGGAGCGGAATTTTGTTTTTTCAATGAGCTTGAGCATGTTGCTGTAAGGCTCCAGACGGTACTTTAATGCATAAGCTGTATTGAGCACGTCTGATCTATGCTTGATTTTCCACCGTAACAGGAGTATCTGGAGAATTACCAGCAATACGGGGATGAGTATGGGAATGAGCCGAAAATAACCCGGTATGATTGTAAGAGCTGTAATGACAGGAAGCAGCTTCAGAAAAAGTTGTATACGCTTATCCAGCAGTTTTTCATTGACGTTCTTCCCCCAATCCAGAATCTTATTGATCTCCTTCGAGCTTTCCTTCAGAGTCATTCCTTCCGCCTGCAGCCTTTGGCGAAAGAATAGCCTCCTGGCCAGTTCAACTACCGCTTCCTGCTTTCTTTTGATCTCATCTGTGCTTTCTGGATGGGAGCATAACAACTCATTCAGCTTTTTTCTTCCCAGGGGGGTTTGGCAAGAATTCACCAGTTGAAAAACAGAGCCCTGCCCCAATATATCCAAGTCCTCGGCATAAAAGTGATCGATTTGTACAAGCTCCTCTCCTTTATCAGAAAAAGAGGTCCATTCACCACTCAACCGCAACAGACCGTTATGATTGATGCCTGCCAGGCTATTGCCCAGGGTTTCACAATGAGCAGCCTTATCATGACTTAAGTTCAGGAACAGGTAAACAAGCAGCATGGCTAAAAAAGCACCGGCGCCAAGAAATGTGAAACGCAGAACAAGAAAAAGGACGGTGATTCCAAGACCTCCGAAAACTGTAATAAGTTTAAAAAGGATCAGCTGTTTTATCTTGAGATGAACTGTTTCGTAGAATGCAGTATACTTAGTTTTCCGACGATTATACCTGTCTTCAATGGAATTGCTCATTTTTTTCTCCATAACCCATATTATAGCTGTTCAATTGCCTCTGCCAGGCATGAGAAAACAAAATCCGGCTTTATATTTGACAATTGCACATCTCCCGGTTTCGTTTCTCCGGATAATACCAGCAGACTGGTTGCTCCATGGTGATATGCGGTTGCAATATCGGTATATAGCCTGTCACCAGCAAACACGATATCACAAGGCTGCAACCCTGTGCGGTCTATAATAAAGTCAACAGTCTGTCTGTAAGGCTTTCCAAGATATTTGGGTTTAATGCCCGTTGATGCGGTGATAAAGGCACACATCGCTCCGCAATCCGGAATGAACCCATCCTCTGTCGGGCAGTTAAAATCCGGATGGGTGGCAATGAAATCACAGCCATTGCGAATATGTGTGCAGGCCTGGGAAAGCTTCTCGTAATTCAAGGTTGTGTCAAAGGCCATTACCACTGCGGCAGGGTCTGTATGATCCAACAGGATGCCGCTTTCGTAAAAGTGCTTTTCAACAGCAGGTGTGGCCAAAAGAAATATTTTTTGATCGGTGTAATGCTTTTTCAGATAGTTGATGGTTACATCACCGGAAGTGGCAATTTGTTCTTCGGTTATTTGACATCCCATACCCTCAAGCTTGGCAATGTAATATTCCGAGGTTCTCGATGAGTTATTGGTGAAAAACATAAACCTTTTTCCGGTTTCCCGCAGTTTTTCAATGAAGCGCAGTGATCCATCAATCACCTTGTTTCCCAGATAAAAGGTTCCATCCATGTCCAATATGAAAAATTTTTTGTCCTTCAGCTTCATCACAGTACCTCGCTTCAATTACTAATGTTACCATTAAGACAGCTTTTTGTCATCGTTTATTTCCTCTGCTTCACCGATGTTTGAAGTAGCCACAATATTTGCACCGGTATCAAGAATATTTCGGACAATAATATCACCAATGCTAACAGGTGCCTGAACCATGCATTGATTGAATATCCGCATGCACTCGGATATCAGGTGTTTTGGAATGGGCTTGTCTGTTTTAACCGGTGCGACCGGCAACTCGCCGTTCAGCACTGCAATGGTGCTGGTAACGGTACGCACAGGATTGGTGCACTCGGCAATGGCATATTCACGTCCCCGTTTGCACTGATTTCCTGTTACCTTTTCAATAGCATCTTCTTCGTTTTGACTGACGACCATCTGACACCCCATAGGGCAGACAATACAGACCAACTTCTTCTCAGCCATTTACGAACCCTCCCTGGACATTTCAAGCTCAATGCAAAGCTTCTGCGGATTGGGCACCGAATTCAACAAAGCAACCGGTACCTCCAGGCTTTCCATTTCTCCGGGTGCAGCTTTCACCTTTTTGCGTTTCAGAAGGATCCTGTCATCAAGCTTTACTGCGATTGCAATGTCTCTGAACACACCGGTAACACGGAAAAACAGCTTCACTTTATCCTGCTCGGTATTGAGTTCAATTTTCTGAGGAACCGTATAGCGAATGCCCTCGCCTGCAACAACAGGAATGACGTTGCCTTTCACTCGATCATGTCCCAGGATGTATTTCGCAGCGCATTCCCCAGCCCTGGCACCTTCCATGGACACATAATCAACCAGGTCATGCACATGTACGACATTTCCGCAAGCAAAAACACCATTAACAGAGGTTTGCATGCAGTCATCCACCACCGGTCCCGAGGTGATATCATGGATATCCACACCGGCCTCACGGGACAGCTCATTTTCGGGGATAAGGCCCACAGACAGCAGCAGGGTATCGCAGGGAACAAATTCACAGGTATCCATATCGGGCTTTTTGTCCGGACCCACCCGGGCAATGGTGACCCCTTCAAGTCTTTCCCTGCCCTGTATGCCAACAATGGTATGACTGAGCTTTAATGGGATGCTGAAATCATCAAGACACTGCACAATATTTCGGGTTAAACCGCCGGAATAGGGCAGAAGCTCGCAGACCATTTTCACCTGCGCGCCCTCCAGTGTCAGCCTTCTTGCCATGATAAGGCCTATATCCCCTGAACCCAATATAACAACGGATTTACCAGGCATCAACCCATGCATGTTCACATATTTTTGTGCAGCCCCGGCGGTATAGATGCCTGCCGGCCGTGTTCCCGGGATATTCAAAGCCCCACTGGTGCGTTCACGACAGCCCATGGCCAGCACAATGGCCTGAGCCTTCAGTGTAAACAACCCATCGATGGTGTTGACTGCAGTAATCTTCTTATCGGAATCAACAGATAAAACGGTGGTTTCCAGGCAATAGGATATCCCTCTGGCTACAACCTCATCGATAAATCGCCACGCATACTCAGGTCCGGTCAGTTCCTCACCAAAATAGTGAAGGCCAAAACCGTTGTGAATGCATTGCTGCAGGATTCCGCCAAGGCTTTTCTCCCTTTCAAGAATAACGATGTTTTGAATTCCTCTCTTGGAGGCTTCAATAGCAGCCGCCATTCCAGCGGGTCCGCCACCGATAATCACTAAATCTGCTTTTTTTTCATTCATTTCATTTATCCCTTTTTTTCGCAGTTTTCGTTTTACCCGACAGTATCCGTGAGTTCCCGCCAGATTTTGTGATTTCCTCTGCCGGGAGTTTCAGTTCCCGGGACAGGATTTCCACAATCCTGGGGCTACAGAAGCCACCCTGGCATCGGCCCATTCCTGCCCTGGTTCTTCTTTTTACTGCGTCAAGGCTTGTAGCACCGATGGTACGGTGAATGCTTGCCAGAATATCCCCTTCGGTGATTTTCTCACAGCGGCAGACAATCCTTCCAAACTCGGGGTTGCTTTGGATAAGCGCGTTCCACTGTTCGGCGTTCATATGACGCGTTGTTTGAACCGGCTTTAAATAAGGGTTATATTCTCTTTTGCGAATCAGTCGAAGCCCTTGTCCCTCAAGTAGTTGAACAATCATTTCCCCGATAGCCGGTGCGGCTGTCAAGCCGGGTGATTCTATGCCCGCGGCTTGAATGAAACTGGAATACAGTGCGGAGGGCCTGATGATGAAATCTCCCTCATCCGTACCGGCGCGAAGCCCGGCAAACGATGTGATGATCCCCCGTAAGTCAAGAGAAGGGATTGATTTACGGGCGGTTGTAATAATTTCCTGCAACCCTTCTGTTGTGGTGGAGATATCTTCTCTGTCTGGAATTTCCTTTGCATTTGGGCCCACAAGAAGGTTTCCATCTACGGTTGGTGTAACAAGCACCCCTTTGCTTTTTTCAGAAGGCAACTGAAAGATAACATGGTTAACAGTGCTTCCATATTGTTTATCCAGCAGCACATATTCACCTTTTCTGGGGTGGATGGAAAAGCTTTGATCACCAGCCAGCTGTGAAATTTTATCTGCATGAACCCCGGCAGCATTCACCAGATATCTGGTTTCCAGCACACCTTTTGGTGTGGTCAGGATGAAGTGCTGGTTTTCATGCCTAATCGAAGTGACTTCACAATCAAGCTTCAGCTCCACACCGTTTTGCACTGCATTTTCAGCTGCATGAAGCGTCAACTCATAAGGGCAGACTATCCCGGCAGAGGGCGCATATAGTGCGGCTACTGCGTGAGAGGAGATATTGGGCTCCATTTCTCTAAGTTTATCACCGCAAACAATGTTAAGACCATCAACCCCATTTTCTTTTCCCCGTTGCGCAAGCTCCTCCAGAAAAGGGATGTCACTATTTTGAAAACAAAGTACCAGCGAACCAATCTTTTGAAAACTCACATTCAGTTCCTGGACAACACTGGAGAAAAGCTTGTTTCCCCGAACATTCAGAATTGCTTTCAAAGTATTCGGGACAGCATCGAAGCCTGAATGCACAATAGCACTATTTGCCTTGCTGGTACCCATGGCAACGTCAGACTGCTTATCGAGCAAGCATACATTTAGTTCATACCGGGACAACTGCCTTGCAATAAAGGCTCCCGTAACGCCGGCTCCAATTATAATAACATCATACAACATACTGATCTCCTGTTTTTATATTGGGGACAGGTTCAAGTGCTAAAATTTATCGTACCAGAGGGGGAAGGTTCCCCGGTATAAATTTAGCAGAGAACATGTCACCGTAGTAAATCTGTCCCGTCGTAGAACCTGTAAATAGAAAAGCCACATAAAACAGAAGCAAGAACCTTCTGATTAATGTGACTACCAATCCCCAAACACTAAACATTTGTGTTTAACATCTTTATTTTAGCACTTTCCATCATCATTGACAAGAACTTCATGACCATGTCACTTCACCACATTCATTCCTCACAATTTAAACTACCAACAAATCCCTTCAAATCTTCTGTGATTCTCTCAAATAAGATAAAAAATTGACACTGTTTAAAGACAACAGGCAGTGATATAATCTTCAGGGAATAGTTTTGTTATGAGTATTTTAATGATATCACCGAAAAGCAGAATAAAAAGGAGTAAACCAGCAGGTTTGAACCCTGCCGGAATATCGTAATCTATGCAGTATACAGTAGATTTACACACACATACTCTTGCCAGTGGTCATGCTTACAGTACATTGCAGGAAAATATCCGGCATGCCTCGGAAATTGGCGTGAAGCTTGTAGCGGTAACCGACCATGGGGTAACCGTTCAGGGTGGGCCAAACATTCTTCACTTTTACAATTTGAAGGTGATACCTCGCGTGATGTACGGTGTGGAGGTCCTTCGAGGTGTAGAGGCCAATATCATGGACTATAACGGAAGGCTTGACATTGAACAAAAGTGGCTGAAAAAGCTGGATGTTGTCATTGCAAGCTACCATGAAATCTGCATAGCTCCTTCAACCAGACAAGAGCATACAAGGGGTCTTCTGGCTGTTATGGACAACGATGATGTGGATATTATTGGACACTCCGGCAACCCGATGTATGAAATTGACATAGAACAGTTTGTTGCAAAGGCAAAGCAAAAGAACAAGCTGATAGAAATCAATAACAGTTCCTTATATACCTCCAGACGGGGCAGCGAAAGCAATTGTCTTGCTATTGCGAAGGAAGCAGCCAGGCAAAGAGCCAGAATTATCATGGGCAGCGACGCTCATATCAGCTTTGATGTCGGAAACCTTGCAAAAGCTTATGAACTGGTGCAAAAAGCAGGCATATCAGAGGATTTAATCATGAACACACCGGAGAGAATAAAGGCTTATTTGTTTGATAAGGGAAAAGCATTGGATATGAGAGATACCTGAAATACTGCAATTACTCAACAACGGTATAGGCTGAAATAAAACGGTGGATATGTCTGTGCATTCCCACCGTTTTTGTTTATCATATTATTTGTTCAAACCTTTATTCCCAGTCCGCCTGCATCTTGGATTTCAATGCTGTGGCTGTTGCTTCATCTTTTAATACTGATACGATTGCCAGGGCAAAATCCAATGCTGTACCAGCGCCCTTCGACGTGATGAATCTACCAGAGATAACGGCTTTGCGGTTTTGAATAACAGCTCCCGGCAAATCCTTCTCATATCCCGGAAAACAGATGGCTTCATGACCTTTCAGGTAACCTCTTTTTCCCAGAATCATCGGAGCTGCGCATATGGCTGCCATCCATTTGTTTTGCTCCACCCTCAACGCGATAACTTTTTCCAGCGCTGCATGGTTGTAGAGGTTTTGCGTTCCAGGGCCTCCGGGCAGGATCACCATTTCTGCGTTCACTAAGTCTGCCTGATCCATCAGTATATCGGCAGCAACCGGAATGTGATGGGAGCCGGTAACCGTTCTGCTGTTTGAAATCGATACGGTGGAAACTTCAATATTCGCTCTGCGCAAAACATCCACCGGGGTGATTGCTTCTATTTCCTCGAAGCCTTCCGCCAGCATGACATAAACCATATCTTCACCTCATTTCTTTTCAGCATGTTGTGATCTACACAGGGATCACGGTTCAGACTGATTATATCATACTGTGACTTATCGCCTCAACCAAATAAGAAGTGAAAGAATTGATTCTCAAGGCAGGTGAAACAAATTTGACAAATAGCCTTTCTTGACGGGATTTCATTTTTGATCTACAATTAGTATCATATAGCAAAACGTAGTTTCATAATATGAAACGGAGTTGAGTGTTTGAAGGAACAGAGTGTACAGTCATTGGACAGAACCCTTGACATTATAGAGCTTTTAGCTACTTCCCCTCAGGGGATGGGGGTTACTGAGATCGGCCTGCAGCTTCAGCTGCATAAAAGCACGGTTCACAGGCTTGTCACTGCGCTTGCCAGGCGCGGCTATATCGAGAAGGATCAAAAAACCGGACTATATCAAATAGGGCTCAAATTCATTGAAATCAGCAGCCATCATTTGCATCAGCTGGAGCTGAAAACCGAAGCAGCCCCGCTGATGCGCCACTTAGCTGAGATGACCGGACAGATAACCCACCTGGCCATATTGGATGAAACCGATGTGGTCTATATCGAGAAGGTGGATGTTGTGCAAAGCCTCCGGTTATATTCACACATAGGAAGACGAATTCCCGTCTATTGCTCTGCGTTGGGTAAGGTTCTATTGTCCGGGCAGGATGTTTCACGGCAAAAGCAGACAATTCAGAGCATCATTTTTACTCCTTTTACTGAAAATACAGTTCAAGATCCAGAAATCTTTTTTTCCGAGCTTCAAAGGACAACCCAAAGAGGATGGGCTGTTGACAATGAAGAGCACGAATCTGGAATCCGCTGCATTGCTGCTCCAGTCAAGGATTTCACAAGAAAAGTCATTGCTGCTATCAGCGTATCGGGCGAGCGGAATACTATGACTGCCGAAAAGGATGAAAACCTAATCACATTGGTGACTGAAACAGCCCACGCCATTTCCAAAAAGATGGGGTTTAATTAACAGGAAACCGGATGATATACCTATTTGAAAGTAATAATATGAACCATGTTATGAAGAGAAAAAAGATTGGAGAAGATGTTATGAAAAAGGAACAAGTTATTGACAGAATACGTGAAACCGGTTTAGTTGCAGTGGTCCGGGCTGAAAATGAGGACAAGGCGGTCAGAATAGCCGAGGCATGCCTTGAGGGGGGAGTACCCGCTATTGAAATCACTTTTACTGTACCAGGCGCTCATAAGGTTATTGAATCCCTTTCGCAACGTTTTTCACAGGATCAGATTATCCTCGGAGCGGGAACTGTACTTGATCCGGAGACTGCCAGAATTGCCATACTGTCTGGTGCCCAATATGTGGTCAGCCCAAGCTTCAATTCAGACACTGTAAGGCTTTGCAACAGATATCGAGTAGCATGCATGCCTGGAGCCATGACCATCCGGGAAGTAATCGAGTGCCTCGAATCTGGTGCTGATATCATCAAGGTTTTCCCAGGCGAATTGTTTGGTCCGCAAATCATTAAATCTATCAAGGGACCTGTACCGCAAGCGGAACTGATGCCCACAGGCGGCGTTACCATTGAAAATGCGGCAGAATGGATTAAGGCAGGTGCAGTTGCACTGGGGGCCGGAAGCAGCCTCACTGCAGGGGCGAAAAACGGAGATTATAACAAAATTACCGAGACGGCTAAAGTGTTTATTCAGAAGATCAAAGAAGCAAGAGGAAAGTAAACCATTGTAAGGAGTTGTTCGGAATGAATTTTTTAAATGTAAAACCCAAAAGTGAATGCTTTTATGATTGCATTTCCCTTGGCGAAATCATGCTCAGACTGGATCCCGGTGAGGGACGCATCCGTAATACCAGGTCTTTTCAGGTGTGGGAAGGCGGCGGGGAATATAATGTCACGCGGGGCTTGAAGAAATGTTTCGGAATGGATACGGCTGTTGTCACAGCCTTTGCAGATAATGATGTAGGCCGCCTGCTGGAAGACTTTATCATGCAGGGGGGTGTCGACACCCGGTTTATTCAATGGATGCCCTTTGATGGTATTGGAAGAAATGTACGCAATGGCCTTAACTTTACAGAACGGGGCTTTGGCGTCCGTGGTGCGCTGGGTGTTTCCGACCGTGCCAATACAGCAGCTTCCAGCTTGAAAAAAGGAGATATTGATTGGGAAACCATTTTTGGTAAACTTGGCAGCCGGTGGTTCCATACAGGCGGAATCTTTGCTGCTCTTTCTGAAACAACCCCTGACGTTGTTCTGGAAGCAGTACAGGCAGCAAAAAAATTCGGTACGATTGTATCTTATGATTTGAACTATCGGCCTTCGCTGTGGAAAAGCATCGGAGGACAGACAAAAGCGCAGAAAGTGAACAAAGAAATTGCGAAATACATTGATGTGATGATTGGCAATGAAGAGGATTTTACAGCAGCTTTAGGCTTTGAGATTGAAGGAAATGATGAGAACCTGAAGGAATTGAACCTGGAAGGCTATAGAAAAATGATTCAGGAGGTTGTAGCAGCTTATCCAAATTTTAAAGCTATCGCTACGACATTGAGAACCGTTCACTCAGCAACTGTTAATGATTGGAGCGCAATTTGCTGGGCTGGCGGGCAGATATATAAGGCATATGATTATGAGAGGCTGGAGATTATGGATCGTGTGGGTGGCGGAGACAGTTTCGCATCGGGTCTGATTTATGGGCTGATGACCACAGGGGATCCAGTGAAAGCTGTGAATTACGGCGCAGCCCATGGAGCGCTGGCGATGACGACACCCGGCGACACTTCCATGGCAAACTTGAAGGAAGTTGAAAAGCTGATGTCCGGAGGAAGCGCCAGGGTCGTAAGATAATAAGGTTTATTGAAGAACACTGAAACAGTTATTCCGTTTCAATAGTTCTGCCTAGGATGAATCCTCAGCAGTGATACACCATGTATTATTCTTCTTGTGTAAGCCCATGGTTTTTAGTATTTCGATGATGCCATCATATATACCCACGGCCATGGCATTGCGGAATTCATCAGATTCCAACCGCTTATGCTCTTCCTTATTTGTCAAATAGGCGGTCTCAATCAGGAGTGCGGGCATATTGCTTAAGCGCAGGACGCTAAAATTCTTCTTTACCACACCGTTGTATTTGGCTTGTGTTTTTTGCTCAATTGCTTTCCCCATCATTTCGGCAAACTTTTTGCTGGTAAAGACCCCATGGGTTTTACCGGCGTGGTATATCTCGGTACCATTGTGATGTTCTCCACCGGGAAGCTTTGTATCATAAGCATTCACGTGTATGCTTACAAATAGAGTTGCCTTATTTCTGTTTGCAATTCCTGACCGTTCTTGAAGATCCTGATCAGGATCATATTTTGTAGATTGATATACTTCTTTATCAGATTCACGTGTCATTAGTATGGGCACTTTTGCATTTTCAAGGAGTGCTTTAACCCTTAGAGCGATATCCAGGTTGATATCTTTTTCATATAGCTCTTTTTTATATATCGAGCAGGTTCCAGGATCAGTGCCTCCATGTCCAGGATCAATTACAATTAGAACGTTATTCCCAGCTGTTTTTTGAGTTGCTTTTTCTGCCGGCGTAACGATTGGAACTGGTATTGTATTTGGTATGGGCGAAGGTTTTATAGTTATTAAAGGGACAGGAGATAATACTTGCTCCGGCAATGTGGTCGGGATTAGAGAAACGACTGGTTCAAGGGTTATTGTAGGAACTGGAGTGGTCGATGCTGGAGGAATAGTTGGAACTGGAGAAGTGGTTGGTTCTGGAGTGATGGTTGAAACAGGAGAAGCAGTAGGTTCTTGAGTGATGGTTGAAACGGGAAAGGGGGAAGGATTTTGCGGGTATCTATCGTTTAAATAAAGGATAGCAGCAACTAATGCCAGGAATAACACCATAAATACCGCCAGGGTATTTGTACAGTTCCTGAATTGATATTGTATATTTCTGAGCTTTGCATGGATAGCTCGCATAATCTTTTTTTGTCTTATATATTGATACATTTTAAACCTGTTCAACAATGTCTACTTTTATAATGTGGGTGATATCTCTCAACGAACCGCTATATCGAATTTTTCGTCAGAGGCTAAAAAACGGGTGATGGCAGTAGCTGTTGCTAAACCAGAGGTAATATATCTTATGAATCAAAAAAGCTAAATAGTTCATTGCCTGTTTGCGCGCGGGTTATATGAAAAATTGACTGGTTGTATGAAAGGCATGTCTGGTCAAAAGTTAAACCTTATTACTCGCCCATAGCGTCTGCTTCAGAAATGGTTTAATCACAGGCTTAAGCCTAGCTGTTCACGAATGCGATACTGATAAACGTGGGACACATGAACACTCGTAGAAACTCGTAGAAACTGGAAGATATAAAGTGTTGACAAGCCTCAATGAACCTGTTAAAATTAAATTCCGCCGATGCAAAGATGCTAAGGCAATTGAGAAGATAGAATCGGAATGCAAATTCTGATGGAAATCACCCCTCGGGAATGACAGAAATTGTTAACATAAAAGATGTTGACAAACACAAAACAGCGTGATAAGATGTATAAGCTGTCTCCGATGATTCCTCGAAAGGCGCGGTATCAGTGCCGTTTAGGGATGAGGGTGACAAACCGGCGGAAGCCGGAACTGGACATTGAAAATTGAACAATGCAGATATAATGGAAAATGACGAATCCGTTAATTCAGATAATAACGTTTAGTGCAGCAATGCGCAGGAACGTTACTGTCAAAACACTTTGAGTATTTTTG
>JAGOJH010000065.1 GCA_017995215.1 Thermoclostridium sp. | reverse complement strand
TCAGCATATACATCACCTTTTGTAAAATTTGTTTTATACTGTATATATTCGACACTCATCATCAAAAATCCTTCTTAAAACTCACAATATTCAAGGTTTTCAAGGAACATTTATCAGGTGAATCTAAATAGTTATATCATGATGTAGAGTACTACCGTAAACAGAAATTACTACAAGATTTAATACAGTATATCATAGTTTCTCTATTTTTGCAAAACCTGACCCAATAACCAGAGAATAAAAATTTGCTTTTTGACAAAAATAGAGTATAATATTTCTGCAAATGCGAGTCATTCGCATTTAACGGAGGGATGATTAATGACTGGTAGAAAGACCTGGATTTTTGCATTGCTTTTAACCATCGTTCCTGTATGCGGGTGCACGGCCAATACGCCAGTACCAGCCGCACAGGGCGATAAAATCACCGTTTACACCAGCTTTTATACCATGTATGATTTTACCCGGAAAATTGGCGGCGACAAGGTGAACATCATCAACATGGTTCCTTCGGGTATGGAAGCCCATGACTGGGAACCAAGCCCGAAAGATATCGCCGGGCTTTCCGGGGCGGATCTGTTTATTTATAACGGGGCCGGTATGGAGGGGTGGGCTGATAAAGTGCTGGATTCCATTGGAAAATCCAAACTGATTGTCGTGGAAACCACAAAAAACATTCCAATGGAAAAGGCCACGCATAACCATTCTGAACAGACAGATGAGCATGACGAAAACCTGAACGAGCATTCCCATGAGGGTCTTGAGTATGATCCCCATGTATGGCTGAACCCGATGAATGCCAAGCTTCAAATGAAAGCTATCTGTGATGGCCTTATACAGGCAGATCCCCAAAACAGTAGTTTTTATCAGGAACGCTGTGATGAATATTCCAACAGGCTTGACGCACTCGATCAGGCTTACCGCCTGGCAGCAGCCAGCTTTACGAAAAAGGAAGTTGTTGTTTCCCACGAAGCCTTTGGCTACCTGTGTCATGCATACGAGCTTGAACAGCTGGCTATCGAAGGAATTTCAAGCGATTCCGAGCCTACACCGGCTAAAATGGCCGAAATCATTAATTTTGTTCAGGAGCATGAGGTGAAGGTGATCTTTTTTGAAGAACTGGCAAGCCCAAAGGTGGCTGAAGCGATTGCGCGGGAAACCGGTGCCCGGACAATGCTGTTAAACCCATTGGAGGGCCTGGCTGAAGAGAACCTGAAAGTTGGAAAAGATTATTTCTCAGTGATGGAAGAAAACCTGGAAGCCCTGAAGCAGGCATTGCAATAAAGCTGCAGCCTGTATATTTGGGATACAGGCACAGGATACCAACGTGACAGTGATGTGAGGTTAAACAGATGGAGCATGTTCTGGAAGTAAAGGATCTTTCTTTTGCCTACCAGGGGAAACCCATCCTCAGTGAAGTGGGTTTTACCGTGGACAAGGGCGATTTTCTGGGGATTATCGGGCCCAACGGGTCGGGAAAGAGTACCCTGGTAAAGCTGATATTGAAGCTTTTAACCCCCGGGAAGGGTGAAATAAAGCTTTTTGGGCAGGATATTCAAAGCTTTGACGGGTGGTCCCGGGTAGGGTATGTCTCTCAGAAGGCCAACAGCTTTAATGGTGATTTCCCGGCCACGGTCAATGAAATTGTCGGGGCAAACCTGACCGCCCGGACAGGTGTTTTCGGAAAAAGCCCCAGGGATTATCATGAAAAGGTTTTCAATGCACTGAAAGAAGTTGGCATGCAGGAGCATGGTGACAAGCTGATCGGCAAATTATCGGGAGGCCAGCAGCAAAGGGTGTTTATTGCCAGAGTGCTGGTGAGCGAGCCGGAGATCATGTTCCTGGATGAACCCACGGTGGGAATAGACGTCAAGTCGGAAGAAGCACTTTATTGCCTGCTTGCCAGGCTGAACGAGGAACTGGGAATTACCATTGTGATGGTGACCCATGATATCGGTGCAATTACCGTACATGCCAGCAAACTGGTGTGCCTGGGTGAAGAAGGCTTGCTGGTACATGATATTCATCAGCCGCTGACCGAAGAAAAGCTTTCGGGGCTTTATGGGTATGGCGTCCAGCTGCATGACCACCATTGCCTGAATTGTGAGCATCGCAATGAAAAAGGGGGAAAATCATGCTAGAGATCTTCCGTTATGATTTTATGATCAATGCCTTTATCGTAGGGATTCTGATTGCAATGATCATTCCCTGCATCGGCGTTATTGTTGTATTAAAAAGGCTGTCCACCATCGGAGACGCTTTATCCCATTCTTCTCTGGCAGGTGTGGCAGCAGGGCTGATCGCCGGGATCAATCCGATTTTAGGAGCGGTGGTATTTGCAGTGGTTGCAGCACTGGGGATTGAAAGGATCCGCAAATCCATTCCAAAATACGGTGAAATTGCCACGGCAGTGATCACGTCGGTGGGGGTTGGGCTTGCGGCGATTCTCTCGGGCTTTGTCAAGAGTGCCAATTTCAATAGCTTTCTTTTTGGAAGCCTTGTGGCCATCAGCCCATTCGAGCTTTATCTGGTGATTGGTTTAAGTATTGTGGTAATAGCACTGTTTGTGTTTCTTTTCAAAGCGTTGTTTTACATAACCTTTGATGAGGAATCCGCAAAGCTTGCCGGCATACCGGTAAAGCTTGTCGGAACAGTATTTACCATCCTGACAGCGGTGGCCATTTCCATTTCGGCAAGAGTGGTTGGCGCTCTTGTGGTTTCGTCGATGATGGTATTACCGGTGGCTGCAGCGATGCAAATTGCAAAAAGCTATAAGCAGACCGTATGGTGTTCCGTCCTGTTTTCCGTACTCTTTGTGGTGACAGGGCTCTTCCTCTCGTACTATCTGGATTTGAAGCCTGGAGGTACTATTGTGATAACCGGGGTGATCACGCTTGTGGTCACATTGTCTGTGAAGGCTTTAAAGGGCAGAGCAAGCTTGCTGCACTAGCGCCGCTTTACAAGGCAAACTACTTCAACAGGAGGAATAACACATTACTGAAGTAGAAATCGTTTTCCTCGTTACGCATCTTTGTATGAATGGCAGAAATACGTTCTGAAGCAGGGGGTGATTTGATGGAACTTGGTTACCGTGAAATGCTGGCCGCAAAAGGCCTGAAGCAAACGAAGACCAGGGCGTTGGTTCTTGCAATACTGGACCAGGCGCCGAATCCGATGACGGCAGACGATATCTTTCTGGAACTGAAAAGGAATGAACCCTCCATAAACCTTTCAACCGTTTACCGAACCCTGGATACACTTGTTAAAAGGTCACTTATCATCAAAACCACATTGATGGAGGACAGCCGTTCGCGTTATGAGTATAACCGGATGGATCACAGGCATCACCTGGTTTGCGTTGGCTGCAATCGTGTGATACCGGTAAAGGGCTGCCCCATTGATGAATATGCCAGCGCCGTATGCGACCATGAGGGCTTCGAGCCAGCCGGCCACCGCCTGGAGATATATGGGATATGTTCGAACTGCAAAAAACAGTGAATCACGTTGGGTTACACGGATTTTTGTTTCAGTAGTCGGTTCAATTTCACTAATTATGCGTGAACCCCCATTTCATAAGCAATTTTGCCGGACAGGGGAGTCCGTGATACATGTAAGCATTTCCTGGGACAGTTGTGCACGCGTATCCATTGAATATCTATCACAAAAAAATGATTGCAAAATATGGAACCGGATCAACGGTTTTTAAGTCAAATGAGCAGATCATTCGGGAAACCGCGTTTATTCATAAGGTGCCGGATCCCAAGGCTGGAAATCCCGCATAGCTTTATTTGCTATACTGAATCCATGTATTTCTTATGAATAAACCGACGTTCCGCGCGGACTGCAAGCACCTAAATGTTACCATACACCGGTATGGGTACCCTGCCTGTCATACCCATAATCCTGTTTGCGTAACCTTATGGGGTGTGTTATGATCTAGTGGTAAATTGCAGCATTCTCTAACCATGTTTCATTCCGGTTCAGCCGGCATGAAGCGTATGTTCCATCCATAGTATTATAGGATATGAATCATCAAATTTTATTGTGAGGTGCCATTCATGAGAAAAGGTATTATTTTCCTGGGTCTTCTGGTCATCGCAGCGATTACAGTCACACTCTACGTCACTAATTCCAATGCAGCAGGAGAAACAAAACAGGTTCATGCAGAAGCAGCAGTGCAAAAGACCATATCTCCCGGCGAGGACATCCAGCAGGCCATCGATGACCTGCCCGACGGCGGAAGCCTTATTTTAACAGAAGGTGAATACAATACCCTGGAAGCCATTGTGGTGGAGAACAGGAAAAACCTGACCATCGAAGCGACCGGTGAGGTGTGGATCAATACAAAGGGCATCGATCACCATGTAATCACACTGAAAAACTGCAAGAGCATAACCCTGTCAAACCTGAAAGCACAGCATGTCATTTTGGAAGAAGGCGATAACGACCCCATTCAGGATGGAAGAGACGGGGCAGTTATAGGCGTTATAGAGGGAAGCAATATTAATCTGATCAACTGTGAATTGGTGGGGTGCGGCATCTACGGTGTTTATGCCCACGCAGCCACGCCGCTGCTGTTACAGGACTGTTATCTGCATGACAATGCAAAGAGCGCAGTTCTTGTCACTACCAACTCCAAACCGGCTGAAGTCACCATCAGGGATTGCATCATCACACAAAATACAGACTCCATTATCGCCAAAGGCGATATCGATGTGAAGATGGAAGGGAAAAACACCATCGAACATAATTCACCCGCAGATTATCGGAAATGATCAGGCCCGGTAATGCGGATTGAAGGTTGGTTCCCACATGATAAACCTGTTCTAAAATGAATGGACTGGCGTTGTGTCTTTCTACCATTTGTGTACGGTACAATATGCATCATCATTGTTTTAAATGGTCTTATGCGCATTTCGCTGTAATCATATGAATCGGAGGTTAATTCAATGAAGCCTGAAAATATGAATCCTGAGGGAAGCCCCCAGGGAAGCCTTCCAAAGAAGAATAAAAAGGTACTGATTATTGCAGTCGTCGTAGCAGTCGTTCTTGTGGCAGCCGCAGGCATATACTTCCTAAGGCCCACAGATAGAAGCCTTCCGGTCGCACAGGACGATCTTTCGCCAACACCGGAGGCGGAAATCCCAACCAATCTCAAAACAGTAAAGGTGAGGGAGCAGCCTGTAGAGGCCATCGGGCTGGAGATGAAAAAACCCTTTGAGCTGGTGCCCGAGGACAGTGATGAAACCGGTACAGCAACCGACAGCGGGTATCGTATTCTGTTGGGCAGCTATGATTACACTGCCCAGGAGCTGACGAACAAAATTACCATTACACCACAGACCGCTTTCACAATCAAACAGGGTTCCAGCGGCGAATTCCTGCTTCAACCCTCAATCATGAAAGCGAATCAAATCTATTCCATCAGCTTCTCGGATACAGAAGAAGGGATTTCATATTCCTGGGCGTTTCAAACCCGCAAGGAATTCTATGTAGTCCAAACAACACCAAGAGATAAAGCCACTTATGTGCCTGTAAACACAGGAATCGAAATAAACTTTTCACATAAGGCTCAAAACGATCTTTCCTCCTGGTTTGAAATCACCCCTCGCGTTTCAGGAAGATTCGAGATCCATCAGGATACGGTCGCATTTGTGCCCGATCAGCCTCTTGAGCATGACACCATTTACACCATCAAGGTAAAAAAGGGCTATGCTCTTCATTCAGGCGGAATGGAATTAAAGGAGGATACGATCTTTGCGTTCCAGACCGAGCCGGTCACTGAAGGCGGGGATGAGGGCTACAGCTGTGAATCCTTTGAATTCTCAAGGCACATTTACAACTTCTTTCCTTATGAACAGCCATTGCTTTCTGTCTATACCAACATCGAAAGAACTACACCGGTGGAATTCAGCCTGTATCGTTATGGCAGCGAGAAGGACTTCAAAGATGATCTTTATGCACAGGAAGACAGGCCGTTCTGGTGTGTTCATTACAACAAACCCATCAGCACTGAAGGCAAAGAGCTGGTTCTCAGCGTCAATACAAACTTCCTTCAGGAAGATGATTCTGAAGGCTACTACGGTACCAAATACATAGAAGTTCCTCAAACCCTTCCTGAAGGCCACTATGTAGCCGTTATCAAAAAGGATGAACAGGAAAGGCACGCCATGCTGCAGGTGAATGACCTGGCCGTTTATGTAGGGGCAGCTGACAATAAAACCATTGCGATGATCTATGAATCCGAGTCGGCATCACCGGTAGAGGGCGTAAAAGTGGTCTTTGACAGCTTTACGATGCAGACCGGAAAAGACGGCCTTGCAGTTTCCGACAATGCCTTATTCACTGAAGAAAGCTCCCAGGTTAAAAACTACGCTGTGCAACGGCAGGGCCATCCGTCCCATTTTGCCACCATGGGGGGTAGCTACTACTCCGCCAATTACTATTACGATTATGAAAACTATTATGGCTATGCCAACGACTTCTACTACGGCGATATCAATGACCTGTATTGGGGCTACCTGTTTACCGATCGGGACATGTATATGCCCAGCGATACGGTGAATATATGGGGGATGCTTGCCGGCAAGGATGGCAGCACCGCACCCGGTAAAGTGAGAATCACTTTATCACGAGGGTATTCGTGGTATTATGGCACCGAGGACTATGCCCTTATCGATGAAACCGAAGTGCAGCTTACAGGCACAAACACCTTTAACGCGTCCTTCTCCTATGAGGACATCAGCCAGGGCAGCTATACCCTGGAGGTGTTTTCCGGCGACCAAAAGCTGCTCTCAAAGGTTTTTTCAGTGAACAAGTATGTTAAGCCCATTTATAGCGTTACTACTGGCATAAGCCAAAAAAATGTGATGCTTGGTGAAAAAGTTGAGTTCACCATGGATACGAAGTTCTTTGAAGGAACCCCTGTCAACGGCATGAATTTCGATTACTATATTCCGGAGATAGTTGGTCAGAACCGTGCCGGAACGCTTACAACCGATGATAACGGGCATGCGGCTTTAAACCTGGAGGCGTGGATGGAAACCTATACCTGGCAGCCGCAAACGATTTGCATTCAGGTATCCAATGCTGATACGGAACAAGCCTCGGTGAACGCATATGAAAACCTGACTGTATTTCCAAGGGATATCATGATCAGGGCAAAAGATGATATCCGGGGGAACCCAACAAACAATCAGAAGATCCACACGGTGGAGGTTGCCGCCAACAAGATTAATATTGAAAAGATTCGCAACAAGGATTGGTATCTCAGTGAAGAATATACCGGCGATCCGGTCGATATGAGAATCCAGGTGGAACTGTACGAAACCTGGTACACAAAAACCCAGATCGGTACATCTTACAATTACATCACGAAAGAAACCTATCCTCAATATGAGTATGACAAACAGGAGAGACTGCTTCAAACCATCCAGCTGAACACGATCGACGGGAAAGCTTCGTTTGAATTCACCCAGGAAGAGGAAAAGGGATACTATGCCATCCTGCGCTGTGAGGACAGCCAGGGGAGGGAAATCGTTCAGGAAGAGTATTTCTACAAGTATTACTATAGTGATGATTATTATGATTGGCGCCAAATTGATTACTATCACATAGAAAAAGATCAACCCAGCTATTCTGTCAATGAACAAGCCGTACTTTCGCTTTACAAGGGAGAAACTCCTGTAATCCGCGAGGCAAATAAAAAGGTGCTTTTCATGCTTTACAGAAAGGGCCTGGTAGACTATATGCTTACCGATGAGCCAACCTGGAAGGTCAATTTCCAGGAAAGCTACATGCCCAATGCCGGAGTGAAGGCAGTTTATTTTGACGGGAAGAACTTTAAGTCTTCTTCCACACAATCCCTGCAATTCGATTACCAGGACAGGGAGCTGAAGATCAATGTAACACCGGCCAAGAAGCAATACCGGCCTGGCGAAACAGCCATCTTCGATGTTGAGGTGACGGATGCTGCCGGAAAGCCGCGAAAGGCCGAGGTTCTTTTCTCTGTCGTTGATGAAGCCTTTTTTGCACTGTATGATCAGTCGGTGAGTATTCTTTACGACATTTACAACCAGAATGTGTCCCTGGGCTTTAAATGTGAAAGCATCCCGCATACCAATACTCTGGAGGATTATGATTATTTTGGCGGTGCGGAATGCGGTGAAGGCGGGGATGACGGTGGGGAAGTCCGCTCTGACTTCAAGGACACCGCCAAGTTTGAATCGGTGATGACCGATGAGAACGGACATGGACAAATAACGGTCATGCTTCCAGATAATCTGACGCAATGGCGGGTTACGTATCTGGGGATCACAGAGGACCTTTATGCCGGAGACGGAGTCACCCACGTGAATGCGCGACTGCCATATTTTATTAACACGGTCTTCCATGATATGTTTATTGAGGGCGACAAACCCGTTCTGCAGATGTGTTCCTTTGGAACGGAGGTCAAGGACGATGCCAGGGTCGAGTATACGGTACGCATAGATAAGGACGGAGAGCTGTGGATGGAAACCAATACTTCCGCTCCTGCCAACCAACGGGCGTATTTACAGCTGGAAGCTTTGCCCCGGGGCAGCTACACCTATACCGTGAGTGGAAAGTACAAGGACCATCAGGATGCCATTTCGCTTCCATTCCAAGTGTATCCGGGTTTTGTGGAACAAACCCTCACAGAATATCAGACCCTTGGTGACAACACGGCATTTCCCGAGACAAAATGGCCGGCGAAGGTATATTTTATCAATGAAAATGTTAAGCCATACTGGAATGAGCTTTTAGAGCTTGCATACTCGTGGAACAACCGTATTGACAGCATTGTTGTCAGAAAGCAGGCTAAAAAGCTGTTACAGGAATACTTTAAAGACTCCAATGTCACGAACTGGAACGAAGAGTACGACACCACCGGGTACCAGCTTGACAATGGAGGAATTGCGTTGCTTCCTTATGACAGTGCAGATCCGGTTTTAACTGCAAAAATCTGTTCGCTCTATGACAGCGATTTTGATTACGACCAGATGGTACAGTATTTTAACAGGGTTATGCAGGATGCCGGTTCCACATCCACCCATATTGCCGCGGCCTATTGGGGCCTTGCGTGCCTGCGTGAGCCTGTACTGCTTGAGCTGAATGCACTTGTACAGGACCCCGGCCTGAAGCTGATCGACAGGCTTTACATTGCTCTTGCCTACGCGTACGCAGGGGATGTTGATACAGCTGGCAACATGTATCATGAGATGGTTCAAGCCTATATGAAGGAAGACAGCCTGCGTGCCTATATCACCATGGAAGAGATGGGATATGGCAGCGATGATATTCAGGAGGCTACATCTCTGTGTGCCTTGCTGGCCCAAAAAGTGAATGGTGCAGAACGCGACAAGCTGTTCGAATTTGTTAAGAACATGTATTCCACCGATATCCTCACCGGTGCCATCCGGCTGAACTATATCAAGAGCAATCTGAAAAACCTGAACCTGGAATCCTCCTTTACATGGGAGCTGGACGGGAAGAAGGAAACGGTCACCATCAAGGGCAGAGACTGCTACAGCATGTTCCTGACAGCTGAAAAGCTTCAGAATATCCATTTTTCCGATGTGAAAGGGAAGATTACCGTATCAACCGTTTACTCGGCTCCTATTGGGGAAACTGCCGCCATCGAGGACAGAATCAGCATTACAAGAACGTATAGCGACAGAAACGGAAATATCCAAACCGCCTTTGATCCATCCGAGTATGTAAAGATTACGCTGAACATACATTTTGAACCCACAGCACCAACCGGCCATTATATGGTGGAAGACTATCTTCCGGCGTCCCTGCGGCATGTTTACAGCTGGAACGAGGCCGTTCAGTGGGGAGAAGACAAATGGGGCACCTGGTATCCTCATGAGGTATCCGGACAGAAGGTATCGTTCTGCATTTATCATCGCAATGATGACAAGACACCAACGCAAACAATCAGCTACTATGCCCGGGTGACTAATCTTGGCGAGTTTACCGCCGACTATGCTGCGGTGTATAACCTTGATAGCAACCTGGTCAACTATGCTCCCAGAGAACAAATCCTGGTAAAGTAACAGTGAGCTTGTCTGGTTTCACCACGACAACGCAGGGTTAAAAGTAACAGCTTTGGCGGGGGAACTTGCCCCCGCCAAAGCAGATCAGTAGCTCGTGGAGGTTTGAGGCATTTTGATGAAAACGAAGTTAACCGCCTGGGTGCTCCTGATTGTGGTGATAGTGTTTTCGGCTGCGCCGGGATGCAACCGCGCAGGTCGGGAGCTCCAAAGCACAACCGGAGGAACCCCTGAGGTTTTACCGGGAAAAGAAGGGAACAGGCAGACAGCCCCAAATTCTCTACCCGCTTCACAACAAACCGAAACCGCCCTGGAGCGGGTTGAAAGGCAGAAGCCTGAGCTTCCGCTAATTTCTTGTCAGTATTTTGATGAAGCTTCTTTTCGGAATGCAGTTTCAACCGCAATTGCTTATGAAGCAGACATCAGTGACCTTAAGGGTGGCATTGTACCGCACCATCTGCTGGCTTCCACCATGATTGCTTCCTTCTGGAAAACTGTTTCCCAACAAAAATATGATCTGGTGGTGATCCTTGGGCCGGATCATTTCCGAAAAGGAAATACAGCAATTTCAACGTTGTCTTCCGGCTTCTCAACCATTTTCGGAGATGTTTATACCGACGATAACCTTGTGAATGCGCTGGTTCAGCAGAACTTCGCCTCAGTGCAGCCGGAGCTGATGGAATCAGACCATACCATATCCTCCCACATGCCTTTTTTCAGCTATTACATGCCGGATACTCCAATTCTTCCGCTGCTTGTGAAGGGCAATTGTGATGCCGGAAAAATAGAAGCGCTTTCAAACTGGTTCTTAGAAACCTTGAAGGACAAAAAGGTTTTGTTTGTGGCTTCCATGGATTTTTCACATTACCTGCCGCTGGAGATTGCAAACGAAAAGGATGAATATACCGAAAAAGCTTTAAGAGATTTTGATGATGAAAAAATTGCACAAATGACCAACGACCATCTGGATTCCAGGCCTTCAGCGCTATTTCTGCTGAAAACCATGTCTTGTCTTAACGCAAAAGAGATAGAAAAGTGGGATCACAGCAATTCAGATATCATCAGCAAAGCGAATACGGGTTATACAACCAGCTATTTTTTGTTTGGATTCTTTGCAGATGCGCAGGACGAACCGATGACAGCCGCGAGAAGGGTAAATATTATCGCCGCGGGGGACATTATGCTTGGCAGAGGTGTAGCCAGCAGCCTGAAGGCTCGGGGCGCCAGTTTTTTATATCCCTTTCTGGAGGTGAAGAGCATCCTGCAGGAGGGCGAATTTATTTTTGCAAACCTGGAGAACCCTCTTACAGACAGAAAGGAAAGCCTGGATGCGCAATCGAAAATTATTCTGAAAGCGCAGCCGGAAGCTGTATCCGGTTTGGCCTTTGCAGGCTTTAATATTGTCAGTGTTGCCAATAACCATATGATGGATTATTACGAGGATGGCCTGACCGATACAATGAAAATTCTTGAAACGAACCAAATTCTTCATGCCGGAGCGGGAGAAAGCCTGCAGCAAGCCCGGGAGCCTGCCATTGCAGAAAAAAACGGGGTGAAGATGGGTGTTCTGGCCTATACCGAAATGGCTGAAATGGTTCATAGGGGCAATCCATCGATCAAATTTGCCGCAGGCATAAACCAGGCCGGAGTAGCACCGCTGCAGCTTAAAAGGATCGAAGAGGATATCCGGGCTTTGCGTGATGAAGTGGACATCCTGGCTGTATCCCTGCACTGGGGTGTTGAGGACAGCTGCGAGGTTACGCCGGAACAGGTTGAAATGGCGCATCAAATCTGTGATTTTGGGGCAGATATGATTCTTGGACACCATCCGCACCGTTTTCAAGGCATTGAAATCTACAATGGGAAACCCATCATATACAGCCTGGGCAACTTCATCTTTGATCAGGTTCCTGAAAATCAGGAATCTTTTTTGTTGCAGCTTTCCTGGGAAGGGTCTTCCTTTATAGAACTGAAAGCCATTCCAGTGCGTACCGTTGATCACTGCCAAATCATTCCGCAAAAAAACAAGGCAGCACAGGAAATGCTTCAACACCAAATTCAACTCTCTGCTGATTTAGGCACCTCCTGCACCCTTGAAGACGACGCCCTGGTTTATACTGTCAATTGAATACGAAGCATGGTACTATTTTTCGGTTTGTTTCAGTTTCCTTTGGGTAAACATATTGTTGAAACGTAACTGAAGGGAACAACACGAAAACCGGATGGATTTTATCGTCCTTTTGGTTTGTAGATATCCGGGGCAATGGGGCAAGCCACTTAAACAGGAAAGCCGAAGCAAGAGGAGAGTCCAAAGTGTGGGATCAATATCCTGAAATCGCTGTAAACCTGGAAAAGGTTGAAGCGATTATTGAGAACAATTTAAAATCGAAGAACAAGCCGCTGGAACAGCTTCTAAAAACCTTGTCCAGTGCCGGTGGGAAAAGGTTGAGGCCAGCCTTTGTGATCCTTTCAGCCGGTTTTGGGAAAACCAGGGATGACACCCTGCTTACCGCTGCTGCCGGTATTGAAATTTTGCACATGGCAACACTGGTGCATGACGATATTATCGACGATGCAGGGATCAGGCGTGGAAAACCCACGATTAACAGCCTGTATGGCGACAAGATGGCCGTATATACGGGGGATTTTCTATTAACCCGGGCGGTTTTACTGCTGTCCCAGGCTGTGCCGGAGAAGCGGCTGGAGCAGATCGCCAGGGGCATTAAATCCATCTGTGAAGCAGAAGTTGAGCAGTTTTACAGCCGTTTTAACGCAGAGGTATCGCTGGTGACCTATCTCAAGCGCATCGGAAGGAAGACAGCCGGAATGTTTTCCTCTTCCTGTGCAGAGGGGGCTTATCTTTCAAAAACACCCCGAAAACTGATAAGAAACCTTGTAAAGTTCGGGTTTTATTATGGCATGGCTTTCCAAATACAGGATGATATCATGAATTTAACCCAGGATATTGAAAAAACCGGAAAACCCAAAGGAAATGATATACAGGAAGGGGTGATTACCCTTCCGTTGATTTTAGCACTGCGAAAAAGCCATCAGTTCCGCCATGAGGTGGAAAACATGCTGGCAGGCAAAAAACCGGAACAAAAGGACATTCAATGGATGGTACACGAAATTACCAGGCTGGGGGGCATTGAACAAGCTCGCGTATGGGTTGACCGGTATGTGCAAAGAGCCCTGAATATGCTTGAACCTCTGCCAAACAAGCCTGAAAAGAACATTCTGGCTGATTTGGCCATCGGGCTGAATCACCAGTAAAACCATGCAGGCTGGCCAGCCAAACCACACATTACATTTTATACAAAAACCATTTGCAGGTGCTAAACTCATATTTCATTTCAAACCGGTGCTCGTTTCCGTTGATCACGCTTTGAACCGTAAAAATCAGCATGCGGTTTCCCGCCAGCTTTTCTTCCTTGCGGGACAGAATTCTGTCGATGCGGATGATTTTTATCTCTTTGTCTTCATCCGATATACGGAATTTGATAGGGGTGATCACCCCGTCCTTGTTGGTACAGCAAATCATATCCACCGACCGCATTAAGATTTTCATGCCAAACCTTCCTTAAAAAGAGATCCATAAAAACGGGTTGGTTCAGAGAACCTGATACAGCATATCGCAGATAGCAACTGTTATATCAGCCCATGCTTCATTCGAAAAAACTGCTGCCAATCCAAACTTTATGGAAATCGGCCCTTTTCCTGTCCGTTCAAAAAAGCCTGGTTACAACAGGCTTCTCATGTTTGGAAAGGCTTCATGCACCCCGCCGCACAGCGGAGGAATGCCCGAGTGCAGAAAAGAGCCCCTTACCAGTGCCTGTGTGCCATGGGACGAGCGGATCAGGTCGATGCTTTTATCCAGGGCATGCCGGGAAGGCACTTCGTCGAACAGGGAGGTTTGACAGAATTCGTTCCCCGCCAGCTCGGACAGGTGAACCCCGACATGGCGAAGCGGTTCCCGTTTCCAGGCTTCGAGGAAAAGTCGTTTCACCTGTGTGAACAGAACCCCGGTGTTGTTTGTGGGTGCGGGCAGCCTGCGCTGGTGCGAATAGAAGGAAAGCCCCGCGTCCCTAAGGGAGACTGTGACCACCCTGGCGGTCATGTTTGCGGCCCTGAGGCGCATGGCAACTGTTTCTGTGAGTGACAGCAGGTAGAGCAGGGCTTCGCTCTCATTACCCACATCGTATGGGGCCGTGGTTGAGTTACCCACCCCTTTCATTGCCCGCTCCCCCGCAACAACAGGAGAATCGTCGATGCCGTTGGCATATTTCCAGATAGCGTGGCCATGGCTTTTGAAATGCTGCTGCAAAAGCGCCACCGGTGCATGTGCCAGCTGCCCAATGGTAAAAATGTTCAGCTTGTATAGCTTTGGAATGGTTCTGGGGCCCGAGAGAAACAGCTCTCTAACCGGGAGGGGCCAAAGCTTTTTTGGCATTTCACGGGGATAAAGGGTATGCAGCCTGTCGGGCTTTTCAAGCTCGGAGGCCATCTTGGCCAGAAGCTTGTTCACCGAAACACCTACATTTACCGTGTAGCCCAAACGGCTACGGAACTGCTCTTTAATTTCCCAGGCGATATCGATACCGCTGCGCCCACCGCAGTAATCGGTTAAATCAACAAAGCACTCGTCTACCGAGTACCTTTCCACCACAGGGCTGTATTCCTTCAGAAGGGACACCATGGCGTTGGAACAGCTTAAATAAAGCGGGTAGGACGGAGACAATACAACCAGGTTCGGGCATTTGCTGCGAGCCGACCACAGCACCTCGCCGGTTTTGATATCATACTTTTTGGCTGGGATGGACCGGGCCAGGACAATGCCATGCCGGCTTTTTTCGTCCCCGCCGACAACGCTGGGGACGGTGCGCAGATCGACCTGCGAGCCGTGCTGCAGGCGATAAACAGCTTCCCAGCTTAAATATGCGGAATTGACATCCACATGCAGGATTGTTCGTTCCATAACTCCTCCGGTTATTGAATGGGGCATTTCTGATCCCATTATAAACGAACAAATGTTCTTTGTAAAGGCCTAAAAAAAGGAAGGGTTTAGTCTTCCTTCCCAGGACAAAAGTTTCTATTCACAGATATGTGTTTTATCCCGATCGCAGTGATGTTATTCTGAGCGCAGCGAAGGATCTTTTCGGGAATAATGGCGAAGATCCTTCAATCGTTCAGCAGACTATGCCTGCTGCAGGCTTAGTTTTCCCCGGAATTATGGGGTGCTTTTTTTTGAACGGGCTGAATGACAGCCATGGTGATATCATCCTTCTGTCGGGCGTTCATGGCGTCCAAACGGTTATAAACGTAGCGGCTGATCAGGTTCAGCGCAATTTTGATATCGACATGTGGATCCTTCAGGATGTTCAGGATATAAGTGTCGTCGATCAGCTTTTCGGGATCGCTCAGCCATTGATCGGCCACACCGTCGGTATATAAGAAAAGACGCTCTGCGGGGTTCAGATAAACCGAGGCATCGGTGTAATCAGGCTTGTCCAGCCAATTGCTGATGGGAATTCCAGGCTTGTACAGTTTTTTCACACCTTCTGATCCACAGATGATCGGAATGCAGTTGTGACCTGCATTGGAATAGCTTAATATATGCGTACGCAAATTATAAATCGCATAAAAGACAGTGATGTAGGAGCTCTTGTCAAAGTCACCGGCATTAAACTGCTTGAAAAGACGATACAATGCCCGGGAAGGCGAATGGGTTCTGCGTCGGAGAATGGAAATCAGAAAAACCGTCAGCATTGAAGACGAAACGCCATGTCCGGACACATCGGCAATGTAAAACCCGACATGGTCCTTGTCAATTTGAAACAGGTTCACCATGTCACCGCTTAAATCATCACAGGGGTTGTACAGATAACTGAAATCCAGACCGGAAACCTGCAGCCCACGGGGCAAAAGCTGCAACTGCAGCTTTCTGGCCATATCCAGATCCTGCTGCAGCTTCAGGTTTTGCTTCACAATGCGGTTTTCCAGTTCCTTTTCCTTGGTGATATCCCGCAGCACTTCAACTGCATAATGGATCGTTCCGTCATCGGAAACAATGGGAGAGCTCATGATGGAGAAGGTTTTGTCCCCATAAACCTCTTCTTTGCTGTAGGACCTTCCGTCAAGAATAGCTTTTCTGGTGATGCAATTGTCGCAGGGGATACCTCTGCCCATCAGCTCATAACACTTTCTGCCGGAGAGATCTTCAAACTCCAGGTTCTCTTCCATGGAACGGTTCATAAAAATAACCGAATTATCCTGATCGACCACACGCACCCAGTCGTGCATTCCGTCGAGAATATCCAGAATGAATTTAAAGCTTGAGTTGTCTGAGGAATAATACGACGAAAACATAATAAACTCCTAAAGGACTGCAAACCGCTTAATATTGTAAAAAGCGCTTTATGCCCCTATATTAACATAAAGTTTTCGCCGTCGCAATGTTAATTAAGTCAACATTCATTTTCATGCTTTGCTTCCGGGGAATCAATTTTAATGCATAAGAGCAGGGGCTATGGGAATAATCATTAAATAGGTTTTTACTGCTTTTCCCATAATGCCGGCATAAACGGCAGGTGTATGGATAAATAGTTTCGCAGGCTTTTTGCCGCATAAATTGAAAAGGGGTAGCCAGTTTGAGAGAATATATTGATATTTATAGAAACGGTGCGGCCTGGGATATATCCGAAGCAATCTTGAAACATCTGCTTCCTGTCCCGTTTAACAACAGAATCGTGGTTTTGTGCATCGGTACCGACCGATCGACGGGAGATTCTCTCGGCCCGCTGGTGGGGTACCGGTTAAGCCAATATCATACCCTGGGGGCGCAGATAGCAGGTACGTTGGAACAGCCCGTTCACGCAAAGAATTTGCCGCAGACGCTGGAGCGCTTGCAAACAGAAGTGCCTGACAGCTTTACGATTGCCATTGATGCCTGTCTGGGAACATTCGGTCATGTGGGTCAGGTGACCATCGGAACCGGCCCGCTGAAGCCCGGATCGGGTTTAAAAAAGGATTTGCCCGAAACCGGTGACATGCATATTACGGGAATCGTCAATCAAAGCGGATGGATGGACTTCATGGTGCTGCAAAACACTCGGCTGGGGTTAGTGATGAAGATGGCTGAAACCATATCCGATGGCCTCAGGCATGCGCTTTGGAAATACCGACGTTATGAACGGGACATCTTCAACCGATACATCCAATAAAGCAGGAAAACAATTGGAAAAATCCGTTGTTACAGAAAGCACTTTGGTGGTATATTTATCTATAATGAAAGGAGTGTTCATATGGAAAAGTGGGTTTGTATTGTTTGTGGTTATGTTTATGATCCGGAGGCAGGAGATCCGGATAATGGCATTGAGCCGGGCACACCCTTTGAAGAATTGCCGGAAGATTGGGTTTGCCCTGACTGCGGCGTTGGCAAGGATATGTTCGAGCAGGAATAACCACATGCGTAATGAAAAAACAGAAAGCATGGCTTGAATCCCTGGAAGTGCTTTAGGTGTGCTTTCTTCCTTAAGGGTTTTTGCTTGTAAACAAAAATAAATTATGTTATCATATTCTCACAGCTGAATATCAGTTTTTTCCTTATCAAGAGAGGTGGAGGGACTGGGCCCTGTGAAACCCGGCAACCGGCATTTGGTACGGTGCCAATTCCTGCAGGATTTATCCTGAAAGATGAGGAGCGTGGATTGGGTCTCTTCATTTTGAAGAGATTTTTTTATTGCTATTTATGCCAGGGCAAACCATTCCCGCAAATGCTCATTGATGTTAACTACTCGAAAGGAGATGCATTTTTATGTCCAAGGTTCTGTTTACATCGGAATCGGTAACTGAAGGACATCCGGATAAAATATGTGACAACATCTCGGATGCCATTCTCGACGCTATTCTGGCGGAGGATCCCATGGCACGGGTTGCCTGTGAAACAGCGGTAACAACCGGAATGGTGCTGGTGATGGGGGAAATTACAACGTCCTGCTACATCGATATTCCCAAGGTGGTTCGGGCAACAATCCGGGATATCGGATATGATCGAGCAAAGTTTGGCTTTGATTGTGATACCTGTGCGGTATTGACTGCCATAGACGAACAGTCGTCAGATATAGCCATGGGCGTGAATGAAGCGCTGGAGGCAAAGAAGCATGAAATGGACAACAGCGCCATAGAAGCTATCGGGGCAGGAGATCAGGGCATGATGTTCGGATATGCCTGCGATGAAACCCCGGAATGCATGCCTATGCCCATATCGCTGGCCCATAAGCTCACCATGGCCCTTACCCGGGTGCGTAAAAGCGGTGCTTTGGATTATCTCAGGCCGGACGGCAAATCACAGGTAACGGTGGAATATGAAAACGGAAAGCCTGTTCGCGTAGATACGGTAGTTATTTCAACACAGCATGGCCCCGAGGTGGATCATGACACTATCGAAAGAGATGTTATCGAAAAGATTATCCGCCCGGTAATTCCGGCGGAGCTTCTGGACGAGCGAACCCGCTATCTGGTGAACCCTACGGGCAGGTTTGTGATTGGCGGCCCCCAGGGTGATTCCGGGTTAACCGGCAGAAAAATCATTGTGGATACGTATGGTGGAATGGGCCGCCATGGCGGCGGAGCGTTTTCCGGGAAGGATCCGACCAAGGTGGATCGGTCGGCGGCTTACGCGGCCAGGTATGTGGCTAAAAATATAGTTGCCGCAGGGCTTGCAAGCCGCTGCGAGGTTCAGCTGGCTTACGCCATCGGTGTTGCGCAGCCCGTATCCGTCATGATCGACACCTTTGGAACCGGGAAAGTGGATGAAGAAAGAATATCCGAAATCGTCAGAAAATTGTTCGATCTCCGCCCGGCAGCGATCATCAGGGATCTGAATCTTCGCCGGCCTATTTTCCGAAAGACGGCGGCATATGGTCATTTTGGCCGGATGGATGAGGATTTTACCTGGGAAAAGACAGATAAGGTTGAAGCCATCTTACGGGAAGCAGGAATGTCCTGACTGTATAAAGGATCACACCAGCAAAAAGCGGCTATCATCCAGGGATGATAACCGCTTTTTCAACAGGCAGGGGTTATGATGCGTTCCTTTTTTCATCCGAGCTTAGCTTAAAATATCAACAATGAAAACATCTTTGTTTTCCTGCAGATCAATCTCATAAGGGCTTAGCACGGGCGGGCCTTCCTTGCGTGTGATGACCATTACCTTTGGCCGGATGGACGTTAAGCCCCTGGCTTCCACCACACGGGCGATTTCTCCGGTATTCAGCATAACGATGATGTCTGCAGGGTACACGGCAATATTGTCAAGGAATACTTTCAATACCTCGGGGTCAAAGTGCTGGGCTGCGTTGGCAATGATGTATTCTGCAGCTTCGTGGGGCATAAACCGTTTGCGGTAAACCCGGTTTGCCGTAAGGGCATCATATACATCGGCCACAGCAACAATCCTGGATAGTATGTCAATATCTCTTCCGGCTCTTTGTAACGGATAGCCCGTGCCATCCCAGTGCTCATGATGGCACAGTGCAATATTGGCAACACTGTGGCTTACACCGGGGGTATTGCGGATAATTTCATACCCTAAAACGGTATGCTTCTTAATTATTTCGTACTCATATTTTGTCAGCCTTGCGGGTTTATTCAAAATGTCCAGCGGTATTTTGCATTTTCCCATATCATGCAGAATAGCACCCAGGCCCAGGTTTGCAATCTCATCATGGGAAAGGTGCATGCTTTTACCGGCAACCACGGAATATATACAGACATCGACCGAATGCAGGTAAGTGTAATTGTCTATATCTCTGATTCCTGTCAGTTTCATAAAAACATTGTCATCATTTAAAATTCTCTGGACAATATCATCAACTGTATCTTTCAGGACAGGAAGGTTGATGGTGCCGCCATCGCGGACACTGTCCATTACGCTCTTAATCGTTTGAAAGGTTTCAGTATAAACCACTTCTTCACTGAAATGTTCAATTTTGCCTATTTCATCTTCAACATACAGATATGGGATGCTGTAATGCCGAATCCGATCCAGATATCGGCTCTTAATGGTAAAACCCTTCAACAACAGGAAGCGGCCATCCTCCAAAATGACATCTTTTGCAAGCTTCATGCCGGGTGCCAGTTCATTAAGAGTAATTTTCCTCATTTCATACCTCATAAATTTCATTATTGCAGCATGTTGTTCCACCAATAAAAGCAAACTCCACACATAGAATAAGAAAATAAAAAGTCAATATACTTTTATGTGGAACAAATTTTAATAATTTGCATAAAGGAAAATTCTCTATTTCAGCCTTATAAAACATAAGGTTTAAAACTAAAAACAAAGGCTTGGATGATTACTGCTGGAAGATGTTAAAAAACATTATCAAGCCAAAACTACGGAAGTATGGTTGACTGGCATATGCTTCAGCTTGTGGCCGGCCGGATTACTCAGGCTAACCTGTAATACCATGCGGTCAGCGAAACAGACTGTTTCAAAATATGTTTCCAGGCAAACTCCTGAAATTGGTGTCTGACATTTTTTCGCATTCGCTTTCTGCTTATACTTACCTCAAAACGAACCAATAATAACATAAAGATTTTCAATGCATAGAATATATTGAAACATATGCATGGGCTGTGAAAAGTATGGTTGTTTATATCATCATATCTTTGTTTGCTGTGTATGGCTTTTTTCATTTGCTGCGTGAC
>JAGOJH010000164.1 GCA_017995215.1 Thermoclostridium sp. | reverse complement strand
GATATTCGTATTTATTAAATCCCATATATGTTGTGGCGGACTATGATTTGGAGGTTCCTGTTTATCATCCAGCCAAAGATTTAGATGCTTTAATATCTTCTTAATTAGTGATTCTTCTTCAATAAAACAATTCCTGCACGCAGATGTAATAGGCTTCATAAGAAGTGCTTCCTGTCAGTCGGAACAATTCCTGTTCATGTATTGTTTTTTTAGAGAATTCCGCAAGTTTCTTTGCCAACATATCAGTTTCCTTATTCAGGTGGGCGGGAGCACGTCTTTGATCGTCGTTATCTGCGAAGATGCCAGGCAGCTGGTCCCAATGCAGCAGATGATACTTCAACAGCTTTATCTTATTGAGAATATATTATCAAAGTATACTATTCTATTCAAGAATTGATTTGATAAACCGCATGAAGGGTGTGTTGCAATTGCAAGCAAATGCGTCCTTTGTTATAATAATGATGGTTATTCCTGAAAAAAGCGATGCGGAATATGGAGTCAGGGGACAAAGCCGATGGATAATGCTGATGCATTGAAACAAATACTCAAAGACATGGATACGGTCGCAAAAGCTCTTGGAGTGGAGCCCTTCTCTATTTACTTTCTTGGCGGTTCAGCCTGTATACTTGGCGGATACTCCGACAGAATGACAAGAGATTTCGACTTTGTTGATCTGGATTATCCGGCACACTATGGCAGAGTTCTCCGATATTTAAACGATTTTGACATGCTCGAATATGAAAGCACTATTCTGGCACCGTCTTATCAGGAAAGAGCGATACGCCTGAATGAATTTCAGTATTTAAATATTTTTATTCTTTCCAGGGAAGACATTATCGTCAGCAAGATCATACGAATGGAAGAAAAAGATCTCGATGATATGGATAGAATGATCGGTGCCAGTGATAAAAAACTTATTTTAAAAATCATTGATGAAGTGCTGTCTCGCGAACACCTTTACCCTTCGAAAAAAAATGCTTTTCTGCAAAAGCTCCCCGAATTCAGGAGACGATACAATGTATAAAATGTTCTGCAAAAGCCTTGAAAACTATTTAAGCGGATTTACCGACAGAGGGGGTCAAAATGGCTATCGGTATCGGATAGCCAAAAACCTTAACCTTCTGGCTGATACAGATGCTTTTAATATGGCCAGGAAATGCAGAACCGCCGAATATTTTCGAATATGCGATTTGCTGCATTATATGTCGGACAATATTGAACATTATCCAAAATTTAAAGCATTTCTATGGACACTGGAATCACGGGAGATGTATGGTGAGCAATCCAATCTTGTAAGCGAAACCGATCTGAGGGAACAGGCAAAGATTATCCAGTCGATATTAAACATGCAATATTGGAACTGAATCCATCTTCCCTATTACAGAAAATATAATATTGATCCCCTTCCTGATAAACTATTCCGACTGAAGATTTCGGTATTGTTAATTACTGCCTCAATTCGTTAATGTCTCCTTCATGCCAGACGGTACAATGATGAATCCCCCCTTCCCCCGCAGTCTTGTATGTGAAGATTGTTAATGTTATTCGTAATATTGGAAATGTTTTCACTGCAAAAACTTATGTAAAATAAAAAGGTGCATGTTTCATGAGCCATTGGGTTTTTACTCAATGGGCTAAAAACACGCAACATGACAGGGTGCTTAGTATCTTATTGCTGTAAAACATCAAATTAAAACAAGAATTTGATGTTTAGCAGCTGTGTACCAACATTGGGGTATTGAAAAGCCCACTTTGGTACAAAGAATCAATTAAAAACAAAGGAGAGATATTGAGATGAGAAAAAACACTTTTTTTATCCTATTGCTTTCATTACTGCTCTTATTAACAGCCTGCGGAAATAAAGGCGAAAGGAATAATACCAAGACCAGCAAGCCGGACAATACTGCAAAAACCACTGATGTGGGAAGTGCAGTATCAAAGGATGCTGTAGAAGATAAACATCAATCTACCTTCAAGGTAAGCGATTTTATTGATAAGCCGGATAATAAAATTACACGCGCTACGGGAGGTCGTGCGCGTACATTGACTGCAATTCCGGCCTTTCCCGATGCAAACAGACATTTTTCTCCCTCCACAGAAGATTTCTGCCTCATGTGTTATCCATCTGTTGTATATCGGGAGAATGTTGATACAAAGACTGATATTGCCCGTTTTGACTTAATTTCCTTTGACGCGGCAGGTGAAGTGGATTCACATTATCAGGCATTCGTATTTGATACTGCACAGGAAGCAGAAAAATACCATGAATTCCGAAAAAACCGGGATGGTGTGAAGTATCGTGAGCTTTATGCAGGTTCGAATTTGACTGAGGACATGATGACCGGCTGTGCAAAGCGTTATGACAATATCATTTACTTTAATGTGGGCTTCAATACCGTTGGTATGGAGGAAGCCTATACCAAGACATATCTGGCTGGAGAACAGAGCTTTTACGAAGGAATCGGATATGCCTTTCTCTATTCACTTGATGACTGTACTGCCGATCCATACAGTCATTATGAGTGGATAGAAGATGACAACGATTATTTTTATCCCACGAGCCATCGCTTTACAATTACAAAAAGATACAACAGTTATGACCCGGATGGTCTTGCTGCAACAGAGAATGTTCAAGTGATTGAATTTACTCTGTATAACTATGATGAATACGGAAATCTGTTCAGTAAATCCAAGAAGTTTGAGTTCCCTGATGAAGCAGGAGCAAGTAGTTTTATAGCGAATGACGGAGAGATTTTTCACATTCAAGATTATGAAATTGTTGAGCATGATCCAATCGGAAGCTCAGGGAAGTTTGTTTTTGATTTTAGAAACATAGGTGCCACTGGAACGGAGAAAGGTGTATATTTCAGTTTGCTCGGCGAGGAATACATGGAAAGAGATGCGGATTATGACGACGGACAGTATCCCGAAGCCGGAATGGGTGTTTATTATTTCTTTTCTTATCGAGACAAAGAATGCCCGACAGAGGTAAAAGCAAGCAAAATTGCATCCAATGCAATCATCGAAGATCCAAACCCGAAGTGCAAGGTCAAAACGGAGACGAAAGGGACAGGCAGCTTCGAAGCATACTTCTGTTCCGAAGAACGGGATACAGTTCTGAACAAGCCTGCCTGTGAAATGTTTGTCAGGAAGAATGGAAATAAAGCGATTCTTCAAATTCTTGAGAACCGGGATGGCTTTGTTACTTATGAAAGCTTTGCAACTGGTATCTATGATGAAATATTTACACCTGAACAGGTCAGTGTATTTGAAGCGGATAATCTGGCAGATGGTGTGGAACAGACCAGTGAATATGTGTTGACAATGATTGATAAGGACAATCTTGTGCTGAATGCAGATGGCGGGAATGTGATGCTGGATTACCTGCTGACCCGTGCAGAACATACTGTACAGCAATAAAAGAAACCAATGCAGAAAAACAGCTGGGCTGGAATCGAGAGAAGTTTTAAAACACAAGTTCACTTATCGATACGGATATGATTAAAAATCGGAAGGAAAACAAACATTATGAGCTATGATGATTACGTCAACTATTACGACGGAAACCGCTATATGGATACTGATGCTGTCGATAGAGCATTCAAAGGAACAGCGGGATACAAGGGAAGATATTCTGATTTCGTTACTATCGGTGCAGATGGTGCTCAATATGTGGATACTGCAAAGCTGAATTATGAGGTTGATAAAGCTCGTACAGAACAGCGTGCCTTTGAAGGCTTTCTGAGGATGATGTCCGATAAAACGCCCAGCAGTGGAAATGGTTGGGTTGATATTGATAAAAAACCATATCTCGTTGCGGATGGGAATGGAACGATCCACCCCATGCACCTGGTACACAACAAAAAATGTCAGCTTAATAAGGATACGCAGCGGTTCAGCGGTTTTTCGTCACAAGAGCAATTATACAATTTCATCATTTCGAATATGAAAAAAAGACCGTCTATTTTTTGCCCTGTATGTTGTGGAGAAGTCCAGGGCATGGAGGAGCTTTATGATTCCTTAAGCTATACGATAAAAAACGGAAAACCAAGAATAAGTATCCCGAGAATAAAGCTGCTCAATCCAAAGCAAAGTACAACACAATATAAAATGCAGCAAAAGCCGGTTTTGGCTCCCAAAAAAGATATTATTGAAGACAATCGCACACGATTACCAGCGACACCAAAGCAGACCGGAACGCTCTTTGCAAAAGCAGAATCAACACCAAAACCAAACCGGCTACCGGAACCCGAACCAACATCTAAATCCAAACTGTAATCATAACTGGAAGCAATAATAAAAACAACACCTGAAACA
>JAGOJH010000064.1 GCA_017995215.1 Thermoclostridium sp. | reverse complement strand
TCAAGTGGGTCACCCATTTTACTGAGCCTGTCAAGGCGATTATCTTCGGCAAAAAAATTTATCTGTTTCATAGGTATATTATATCATATTTGGGCGAATATTGCATGAGGTTTTTAGAGATGCCCTGTATTAATTCGAGATTCTTTTTCTTGTGAATAAAAAAAATCCAATGTGGTATTTTATTCATGAAACATGCTATTTTCTGAACAAAATCCTTTATTCTTTCGAATGAATTCCTTCAGTGAAATCATGAATCAGCTTAACACTTAACTATGCGCCCGGAGGAAAATGTTTCTTTATGGAAATGTTAAAGCAACGTATATTACAGGATGGTAAGGTTCTTCAGGGAGACATTCTCAAGGTGGATTCGTTTATCAATCATCAAATTGATCCCAGACTGGCTTTTGAAATTGGTAATGAGTTTTATAGACGTTTTTATGACACTCACATTGACAAGATTTTGACGGTAGAGACCTCTGGTATCGCTTTTGCACTATGCGCAGGTATTCATTTTAATGTTCCCGTTGTGTTCGCAAAAAAGAAGGCCGGCAGGAACATGTCCCCGGATGTTTACCAGGGGAAGGTTCATTCCTATACCAAGCAGACCGATTATATTATCTCGGTTTCAAAGCGTTTTTTGTGTACCGGTGAAAGTGTGCTTATCATCGACGATTTTCTTGCAAACGGGCAGGCTGTAATGGGGTTGATGGATATTACCAGGCAGGCCGATGCTGTTGTTTCGGGCGTTGGCATTGTTATAGAAAAGGGGTTTCAGCCCGGAAGCCAAATATTGCGCAGCCAGGGAGTCCGTTTGGAATCCCTTGTTGTAATAGATTCATTTCAAGATAAAAATATTGTTTTCAGGGAGGCATGAAAAAAATGAAAAGAAGAGTACTTTGCCTGGTTTTAGCGGTACTTAGTCTCGCGATGATTCTGACGGGCTGTGCCGCTCCGGGCGCAGCAAAGCAGGAAAAGGTGAAGGTCGGGTTTGTTTTCATCGGTACCGGCGGTGACAAGGGCTACACCTTCGCACATGATCAGGGCAGAAAATATGTCGAAGAAAAACTGGGCGACAAGGTTGAAATCATTTACCAGGAAAACGTTTCCGACAGTGACAATTCCAGTGTGGCTGTCATGCAGTCCTTTATCGATCAGGGTTGCTCTGTTATCTTTGCAACATCCTATGGCTATATGGATTATATGTATGATCTGGCTGCAGAACACCCCGAAGTGAAGTTTCTGCATTGCTCAGGCTACAAATCCTCCGATAACATGCTCAATTACTTTGGAAGAATTTATCAGGCTCGTTACCTTTCAGGTATCGTTGCAGGCATGAAGACAGAAACCAATAAGATTGGTTATGTCGGTGCTTTCCCTATTCCCGAAGTAGTGCGCGGCATCAACGCATTTACGCTGGGTGTTCGCTCGGTAAACCCGGATGCAACAGTTGAAGTGGTCTGGACCAACACCTGGTACGATCCCGCTACTGAAAAGCAGGCGGCTGTTGCTTTGTTGGACAACAACTGCGACGTTATCGCACAGCACCAGGACACCACCGCTCCGCAGCAGGCAGCTGAAGAACGCGGCAAATGGTCTATCGGTTACAACTGCGACACCAGCGATGTTGCAACCAAATCCTATATGACAGCACCTGTCTGGAACTGGGGGCCCTATTATGCTGCTCAGGTTCAAAAGGTGATCGACGGAACCTGGAAGGCTGAAAACTACTGGGGCGGCATCAATGATGGCATCGTTGGCCTCGCACCGCTGACAGCCAACGCCCCCGCAGGCGCACAGGCCAAGGTGGATGAAGTAGCCGCCAAGATCAAAAGTGGAGAATTCAAGGTTTTTGAAGGCCCCATCAACGATCAGACCGGTGCGGTAAAGGTTCCTGCAGGGACTATGATGACCGACGAAGAAATGCTCTCCTTCGACTGGTTTGTCGAGGGTGTTGTAGGAACCATTCCCAAGCAATAACAGAACAACGAAATTGGCAGGATTAAGGGGTTGCCTTTAATCCTGCTTACTTTTTTAGCAGGCAAGAATACAAGGGTGTAAAAAGTACCGAAAAATCATGCATTTCATGCATAAAACCCGAATCGAAGGTTTTTATATATGAAATACGATGATTTTCAGGTGAATGCAGTGTAATCATATTGAATAAAGGATGAAATCATGAGCCAACCTGTCTATGTCGAAATGAAAAATATCTGTAAAACCTTCGGGGTCATCCGAGCCAACCACAACATCAACCTGACGGTGCTTGAAGGTGAGATTCATGCTCTGCTCGGAGAAAATGGTGCGGGTAAAAGCACACTGGTAAATATGATCTCGGGCATTTACACTCCCGATGATGGCAGCATTGCCATTCATGGCAAACCGGTGGAAATCCACTCGCCCAGGCAGGCCATTGAACTGGGGATTGGAATGATTCACCAGCATTTTAAGCTGATTGACGTTCTTACAGCCGCCGAGAATATACTTTTGGCTGAAAAGGGCTCTCCTTTTCTATCCAGGCGAATAGCCATGGAAAAGCTGAGTAAAGTGATGGACAAATATGATATGCACGTTGATCTGAAACGTAAAGTTGAAGATATGTCCGTCAGTGAAAAACAAACCGTTGAAATCCTGAAGGTTTTATATCGGGGTGCGAAAATACTTATACTTGATGAACCTACGGCAGTGCTTACGCCACAGGAAATTGAAAGACTTTTTAGAATCCTGCGCAATCTTATCAATAAGGGCTGTGCGGTGATCATCATCACCCATAAGCTGAACGAAGTAATGTCCATCTCCGATCGGGTAACGGTGCTGCGCCAGGGAGAGTCCGTTAAAACACTGAACACGAAAGACACCAATATTCGTGAATTGACAGAGCTAATGGTTGGAAAGCCGGTGGATCTGTCCATTGAAAAGGCCGTTGTTGAAAAGGGCAAGCTTCTGCTTTCAGTACAAAACTTATGTGCTTTGGGCGAACATCATGTCCGCGTACTGGATGATATCACCTTTGAGCTGCATGCAGGTGAAATCCTCGGGGTTGCCGGTGTAGCCGGAAGCGGCCAGAAAGAGCTGTGTGAAGCCATTTCAGGTCTATACCCCATTGAAAAGGGAAATATTCTTTTTGAAGGAAGCAGTATTGTCGGGCACAGTCCCCGGGAGATCATCCGAAAGGGCATCAGTATGAGCTTTATCCCCGAGGATCGCCTGGGCATGGGTTTGGTTGCTTCCATGGACATGGTTGATAACATGCTTTTAAAGGACTATGTGAACCAACCCGGCATTTCGGTGGACAGAAAGCCCGCCAGGGAAAAGGCTGAACGGGTGAAGGACAGGCTTGAGATACAAACACCCGGCATCGGCACCCCCATTCGGAAGCTTTCAGGTGGTAATATTCAAAAAGTTCTTCTCGGCCGCGAAATTGATGCAAGCCCGCATGTGCTGATCACTGCATACCCTGTACGGGGTCTGGATATCGGGGCTTCATATAATATATATGATCTGCTCAAGGATCAAAAGAAAAAAGGCGTCGGCATTCTTTATATCGGTGAGGATCTGGATGTATTGCTGGAAATGTGTGACAGGATCATGGTCCTGTGTGACGGGAAAATCACAGGGCTTACCGACAGCCGGTACATCACCAAGGAAGGCCTTGGGCTGTTAATGGCAGGCGAGTCATTATCCACGCTGACACAGGAGGAAACAACATGCAGATTATAAACCGTTCCGGCGCTTCAACAAAAGAAATCATCTTCATCCGGCTAATCGCGGTTTTTGCGGCCATGCTGGTTTCAAGCATATTCATCGGTTTTCTGGGGTATGATCCGTTTACCGTATATGCCAACATGCTGAAGGGATCGCTGGGAACGGTGGTCCGCTTCAAGGCTACACTTCTGGAAATGATCCCATTGGTAATCACTTCTTTGGGCATACTGATTGCCTTTAAAATGAAATTTTGGAACATCGGTGGTGAAGGGCAGATTTTAATGGGTGCTTTCGGTGCCAGCCTTGTTGCGTTGCGCATTGAAGGAATACCCCCGTTTATGATGTTGCCGCTGATTTTTATCACAGGCTTTCTGTTTGGTGGCCTTTGGGCATTCATTCCTGCATTTTTCAAAGCGAGATTCGGTGCGAATGAAACCATCCTTACACTGATGCTGAACTATATTGCGCTGCAATTTATCACCTATTTGCAATTTGGGCCATGGCGTGATCCGAAAGCCATGGGGTTCCCGAAAATTCCTACCTTCCCTGATAGTGCCCTGCTGCCGAAAGTGTTTGGGGTTCACATGGGCTGGATTGTCGCATTGCTTTTGGTTGTGCTGGTCACCTGGTTTATGAAGAAAACCAAAAAAGGGTTTGAAATTGCAGTGGTCGGTGAAAGCGTTGCCACAGCCCGTTATGCAGGGATGAACGTTTCACAGGTCATTTTGTTTGCCACGCTTTTAAGCGGAGGCCTTTGCGGCATTACCGGCGTCATTCAGACAGCCGGAGTGAACAAAACACTGACAATGAACATTTCCAGCGGATATGGTTTTTCGGCCATCATCACCACCTGGCTTTCAGGCCTTTCCGCACCGATGGTTGTAGTCGTTTCGTTCCTGTTTGCCATACTGTTACAGGGTGGATCCTACATACAATCCGCGTTGCAAATTCCCTCCTCCGCTGCCGAGGTACTGCAGGGGATGATTCTATTCTGCATTCTGGGAAGTGAATTTTTTGTCCGCTACAAGGTTCGTTTTCGCAGAAAAGAAAAAAACACCGTCGGAGGTGCTGCCATATGAGCGATGTTCTGAATATTGTCGTCCTGTTTTTAAAGAGCGCTGTCATAGCCGGTACACCACTGTTGTTTTCTATTATTGGTACGATGTTCAATGAAAAAGCCGGAAATACAAACCTGGGGGTGGAAGGCATGATGCTGCTGGGCGCAGTGGCTGGTTTTCATACCGCCTCCAGTACACAGAACCCTCTGGCTGCGCTGCTGGCTGCCTGTGTTTTTGGCGCTTTGGGTGCCCTGATATATGCGTTTCTAACCGTTACACTACGCTCAAATCAGGTTGTTACCGGCCTTGCACTAACCATCTTTGGCACAGGCTTGTCCCGGTTTTGGGGGCAAAGCTTGATGGGGCAGGTTCTGTCGGAAAGCTTCACACGGTTTTTCCGCCCGCTTTCCATACCGTTCCTGGCAAAAATCCCTGTACTGGGCCCTGTGCTTTCAGTATTTTTGGAACAGGATCTGTTCGTTTATTTGGGTTATGTGGTTGCGATTTTATCAGGAATTTATTTGTACAATACCCGTTGGGGCCTGAACCTGCGCGCGGTTGGTGAGAATACGGCGGCGGCTGATGCCTCAGGCATAAATGTTACGCTGTATAAATATGTCCATATCCTTCTCGGAGGCGCCCTTTGTGGCCTGGGAGGAGCTTATCTGTCGCTGGTTTTCGTCCCTTCATGGCAGGATAACATCACCTCGGGCCGTGGCTGGATTGCCGTCGCATTGGTCATTTTTACCTCCTGGAATCCTTATAAGGCAATATGGGGTGCGATCCTGTTTGGTGGCTTGGATATCGTTGGCTTCCGCATTCAATCGTTGAATATACCTGTAAACCAGTACTTTCTGCGTATGCTTCCCTACCTTGCAACCTTCCTGGTGGTCATTGTCGGCTCCATTCGTAAAAGCAGCCGGCACAACCCTCCTAAAGATCTGGGAAACCCCTACTTCCGGGAAGAACGCTAGCGTAAAGCTTGGACGAAGCATGGGAACAACGGGATCTGTGAAACACATTGGGAAAATAAGCGATGAATACACGAAAACCAGCAGAAGAGATTCTCCTGGTTTTTTCTTTGTTTACTGATCTAACCAAGCTTTTTCAGCAGCTGCTGAAAGCTTTCCGGCAACGGTGCCTCGAACTGAATTTTTTCACCGGTGGTTGGATGCGTCAAAATTAAGTATCTTGCGTGGAGCATCTGCCCCCCGATATTGGCTTTTCGGCTGCTTGCACCATATAGCGGATCTCCATATACGGGATGCCTGATATAAGCCATATGCACACGAATCTGATGGGTTCTTCCGGTTTCCAGCCGGCACCGGACATGCGTGGCACCGTTCAGCCTGGTCAGCACCTCAAAATGGGTCACGGCCTCCCTGCCCTTACCGGGAGTGACCGCCATTTTCTTACGGTCAGCCGGGTGGCGCCCGATGGGCGCATCAATCGTGCCCTTGTCTTCCTGAAGGATGCCTTCCACGATGGCTTCATAAATTCTTTCCATGCTGTGATCCTTCAGCTGTTCGGCAAGCGCCTGATGCGCATGATTGTTTTTGGCAACAGCCAGCAGGCCGGAGGTATCCTTATCGATGCGGTGCACAATGCCCGGACGGATGATGCCATTGATATCCGAAAGGTCGTCACAGTGGAACAAAAGGGCGTTCACCAGCGTATTTTCACGGTTTCCCGGCGCCGGATGCACCACCATATCCTTCGGCTTGTTGATCACGAGCAGGTCTTCATCTTCATAGACAATTTCGATGGGAAGGTCTGCGGGCTTCACATCCAGCGGTTCGGGTTCGGGCATATTCACGGTAATCACCATTCCGCGCGCTGTTTTGGCCTTTGCCCGCGCAGGGAGGCCGTCCGCGAGAACCCTGTTCCCGTCGATCAGCTTCTGAACGTAGCTTCTTGAAATACCGGGCAGGTTTTCAGCAAGGTAGACATCCAGCCTTTTGCCTGATTCTTCCGTCACCTTCAGTTCAATGATGTTGTTATGTTCCAGATTCACCCGCCCCCTCCTGCGTCCGTCTCAATTCTGTTCAGATTGTCTTTCCGGTCTGCAAAGATAACATTCTTAAAAATTTTCATCCTAAGCATTAAATAGTATTTAGCCATACCATTCTTTTGATATATCGATACCTTTAAATTTCTTTTTTAAACTTTCTTTAAAACTTTTATCGAAAAACAATGGGCAGTCAAGAGTCATCTTCTTCAGATTTTTCAGTTCAAATAACCCCTCCGGTAATTTTTCTATATCACTTGATTGAAACCCTAAACGGACAAGGTTTTGCAATTTCTCTATGCCTTGAGGTATGGTTGAAAATGAAGCGCGTGATATGTGCAAGCTCTGTAATTGACTGCAGTTATAGAGCTTGGGATTGACTTTTTGTAATTGAGTGTTTAGCAAAGAAATCGAAGTCATTTTTTTCAGATTTTCAATGCAGTCAGGGATTTCAGGAAAAAGCAAATGCTGCAAAAATAAAACTTCCAATGAATCATTGGGTACAATTGCTTCACTGATATCCGAAAGATCAACTGCTTGTATTGATAGTTCCCTTAAGTTGGAAAAGTGGTTTAGCAATCGCCCCAGAGACAAAGGCGAATATGTTTTGTCTGCTCTATAGCAGTTAATATTAAGACTTTTTAGTGAAGCCGGCAGCTTCAGAATATCTTCAGTAATGGTACCTTTCGTCTCAATAGAAAAGGATTCCAGATTTGTTAATGCTGTCAGCGGTACTTCCAATTCGAATCTATGATTAATACCGCTATACTCAAGCTCAATTTTTTTCAAATTCTGCAGTGGTGCTATTTTTTGAGCAAATGAGGTAATTGGGGTATACTTTATCTTCAAGGCTCTCAGTTCTTTTAACTGCGGGAAAAAATCAGGCAGTTCTGTTATTGAAGCGCCCTTCAATTCCAAAACCTCTAAATTGCTCAAGTTGCCAATTTCAGCAGGAAATGCATTAAAAGCTCCCTCTAGCCTGAGTTCCTTAAGGTTTATGAGGCTTCCGATACTGGCAGGCAATTCATTAATTTTTTGTCCTATGCTTATTTTAAGTTTTTCTAATGTCTGCAGCTTTCCAAAAAGATCAGGCAACTCTTCCAACTTCCAGCATTCTATTATCAGTTCTTTGACAATGTCTGCATCAAAGAGCTGAGCAGGCAGATAGTTGAGGCTGGCTTCGGTAATCTTAATGGTTTCCTTTCCCATGTATTCATTTCCGGCAGTTCCATCTTCAATTTTTATTGCAGCATCACAGAATGTGACAATTTCCGCATCAGGGAATGCTGTACGCAAGCGGCGAATAATGGCGGTTTTATGATCCAGTTCACAATTTTCTGTTACTATTTTTTTGATGCTCTTCAACAGAAAAAAGCCTTCTGGAAGTGTCTTTACGTTGGTAAAACTCAAATCCAAAACCTCCAGATTCGGCAACATGCTAAAGTCGGGTAACGACTCCAAACCATAGTTTTGCTTCAACTTCAGCACCCTTAAGTTCTTAAGCCGAGTAATGGACTCCGGAATTGATTTTAATTTGTTATCCTCTAAATTCAATACTTCTAAAGACTCTAATTCTCCAATACATTCTGGTAACATTGGCAATTCCTGATAATCCAGATGCAGTTCAGTGATATTCTTAAGTTTGCCAATACTCTCAGGAAGCTCGCTTATCTGATTACTATAGTAAAAATACCGCCATTCATCCCTGCGTCGGCCGGCATTTAAAACGACTTTTTTCGTAAAGAAAGGCAACGCCTCAGGCCACTCGTTTATAACTTTAATTTTATCTTTATTCTTCATGGAATCCCACTTATTCATTACTCCGAAAAGCTTTTTCAACCCCTGCTTATCAAGGTTATAGCGCTGTTGTATGTAACGGCTGGCGATCATAGCCATCCTGCTTGCTAAGTGCCTTGATGGCTTCAAGCGTATCGGCTTCGAAGTTTTCAAGCTTGATACATATTTCTCTCACCGGAGCAGGCAAACCTTCAAAAGTTAATGAATTATCTGTTTCAATTAATTTAGAAGTTGATTGATTTGATTCAGACATATTATCCCACCTTCTATATTTATATACATGAGATGCCATTATCCTAATACGTTTTATTATATCTCTGGTTGCAAGATTTTTCAATCAAAAATAGACTGCTGCAGAGGTCATTCAATGAGCGCTTGCGCGAATTGTGCGCCGCAGACATTCTTCATCATTCCGGGAAGGATAACGCTAACACTGGAACGCACCACAAGCCTTGACCCGTTAACAGGTCCCATGGATGGTTTTCCAGAGCTACCTGCGTACAGTAACTGCTGTTGCTGCCAGGCAAGGAAACTGTGAATTTATTGACATACGCGAATACAGATCCTATACTGTATTTGTAGGTAAACCCTTCAAATTTTCGGTTTGACTCGCTGAAACTGTGTAGTGTATTTGCGCAGGATCGTTCATATCATTGGGAAGAAAAGGTGAATTATGATTAAGAAACGCTTGATATGCTTACTTATTTTATTCCTCAGTCTTGTTCCGTCACTGAACGTGAACGCGTCTGAAATCGCCAACCTGGGCTTTGTTGAAACGGATGTAATCCTCCAACCTGATGGTATGGCCATTGTTACATATACCATACGCTACAATCTTCGGTCCGGAAAGGCCATGATGGCCTTTACCATGGGTGGCTTTGATAAAATCATCCCTGATTTTGATCCGGAGTATGCCTGGGTCATCACCGATGACAACGTCTCCCATGATATCCAAATCATCGATCTTGGCGGCGGGGAATATGACATCATCAATGGCGGGGATCAGCGGCTTGGCGGGGAATACCTCACCTACAAGTTCCGTTTTATGGCCAATATGGCTTCTGCCGGGTACCTGGCAAGAACCACCTCGCCCGAAGGAAAAAATCTCATTGTGTTCAATTGGGCCCCAACCCAGTGGGATGAAGCCATGGACCACTACACGCTGCGCGTGAACTATCCCCTTGAGTATACCCTGGAATCAGGCACGCGGGAGGAAGTGGAGCAGTTCCTCCTGGAAAGGGATTTTGCCACCGAAACCTTCATGAATGAAGAATACAAGATCGATTACCGTGTTGTAACCCTTGATTCTGTGCCCCGGGTACAGGTGCTGCTACACAAAGAAAATCCCGGCTCATATTATCAATTCAAGGTGCAGCAATATATTGCCGAAGATATATTCTACGAGCTCGGAGAAACTAAATTCATCGACCCCGATGACAGCTCGGATCCACTCATCGAAAAAGACCCATATGATAACAATTATCCGCAGGATAATACCTATCCCGATTGGGCTGAACCGAATCGTTTTGAAAACAAAGCAGACTCCAGAAGGGCATTGTTTGTTGTTTTTTGCCTGCTGCTGGTGGTTGTCCTGGTAGTGATTGGCCGAAAACACCGCTCCATGGTGAAGGCACAGTCCTCCTTTGCTTCGGTGCAATGGGCCAGGGATGACTGGGAGCCTCCAAAGCTTGAAATCGCCTCTTTCCGCAAGGACGGCACTGTTGCCTCTGATCTGGATGATATCGAAGCTGCGCTGTTTTTGGGTTTACCTTATAAAACCATCTTATCCGCCATGCTTTCCAAGCTGGTGATGCAGGGTTATCTGGAGGAAATCTCCCTGAACCCGCTGATGGTCAAACGCATCGATCAGCTAAACCTGTCTGAGCTGACCGACTACGAACAATTGATGTATTATGCATCGGAAGATGGTGTATTTAACGAACAGGAGCTTGAGGATATCCTGCAAAAGCTTGTAGACCGTGTGCAGAAGAAGACCTGGGATTGCGATGTGGATGCTACCCGGATATATTACGAAGAGATATTTGCAAAGCAGCCCCTCGAAGAGGAACCCCTCACAGCAGAAAAAACTGCCTACGACGACCCCTACTATTACAGAACTGGCTGGACATATTGGTACTGCTACCATCATGGGCTGCATTACAACACATACAGAAACACCTATGACAGGTATGAGACCGTCATCCCGGTAAAAACAGACAATGTAACATTTAAATCCGTAATGGATTCGGATTCAGGTCACTTTGCCTGCCATTCAGCCTGTCATGACGCATGTCATTCAGCTTGCCACGATGCCTGCCATTCGGCCTGCCACTCAGCCTGCCATTCGGCCTGTCATTCAGCCTGTCACTCAGCCTGTGTCAGCGGAGGTGCAAGGTGAATAAATTCAAGCTTTCCTGGGTGGATGACTTTATTGGCAGAATTAAACCCTATGTATATATGCGCCTTTCCGACAATGTATTGATCCGCATGCCCAACGAGGCCTTCAAGCTGAACACTACCGCGGCACGCGTGATTGACCATATTTTGAAGGGGGGGTCGGTGCAGGATTTTATCCGGGCACGCTCGGATTCACCGGATACCGAGCAGCAGCTTGAACAGTTTTTCACCGATTTCTCCCGCATGTGGAACAACGAGGTGTGCGAGCACTATAATACGCCGGCCATCCATAAAACGGAATTCACGCTTGGTTATATCAAGCTGCCAATACTGTCTGAAATCGCGCTAACCAACACCTGCAACATTAAATGCAGGTTCTGTTACGGAAGCTGCACCCCGGTAAAGAATGAAGATCAGCTGGATACAGCAGGGTTTAAAAAGATATTGGATATCATCCGGTATGAAGCCGAGGTGCCCAGTGTTTCCTTTACAGGGGGAGAGCCCACCACGTATAAAGACCTTGCAGAGTTGGTTCGTTATGCATCGGCCAACAATAAAATGCGGGTGAATTTAATCACAAACGGCACCCTCATCACGCCCGAAAAAGCAAAAGAGCTTTCCGATGCCGGGCTTTCATCGGCACAGGTCAGCATTGAGTCGTCTCTTGCCAACGAGCATGAGGCCATTACCGGGGTGCCTGGTTCCCATGAAGCCTCTGTAAACGGGCTAAAAGCACTGAAAGATGTTGGAATCACTGTGCATCCACATCTGACCGTATGTGCAATGAACAGAGATAACCTCGTCAAATACCCTGCTTTTTGCAAAAGCCTTGGCCTGGAACGGTTTTCCTTCAACTTGGTCATCCCTGCCGGACGGGGCATAGATGACGGGCTAACAGTGGAATACAGTGAAATTGGTGAAATTATCGAGAAAGTAAAATCTGCGGCAAAAGAAGCGGGGGTTCAGTTCATGTGGTACTCCCCCACCCCCATCTGCCTGTTCAACCCTATGACTGCAGGCTTTGGGAACAGAGGCTGCAGCGCTTGCGAAGGCCTGCTGTCCGTTGATCCAAAGGGAAATCTGCTGCCATGCTCCAGCTGGTCAGAGCCCGTTGGGAACCTTATTGCGGAAGGTTTTCAAGCTGTTTGGTTTAATAAACGGGCCGAGTGGATTCGTGGAAAACAGGAAGCTCCCGAGCCCTGCAAGGGCTGCAGGCATTTTGCCGCCTGTCAGGGGGCCTGCCCGCTATATTTCAAAGCTCATGGCTGTGATGAATTGAATTGCGCCTGGAAGACCATGGGGCTGATCAAGGAAAGGAGCATCATATGAATAACTGGCTTCGCATACCGGGCTTTCCATCGCCCGAACAACAGGATATCGTCCGGTTCCATTTGTTTAAAAAGCTACCCTATACAACAAGGATGATTATATATTTAACCCTTTTGGTCATCGGCTTTGTCCTGCAGCTTGTTTTCCTAAGAGTAATGCCAGGCGCCATCGCTTTATTTATTGCGGTTTTACTGACGCTGGTGCGCGGCTACAATAGTAAAGTCGATTTGAACGCTTATCGGGCAAACAGCAGCTGGACACAGGTTAATCTGGAGAAACTGCGCGAGGTGGATGAGTTCAACCAGAAACTGACAAAGTGGGACAAGGATGGCCTTGATATCAGTAATGGAACTGGGTTTTTACTTTTCTTGCTTTTTATCATCGCCCTCTTTTTCGCTTCCATGTTTCTGCGTTTCCTGGATGTGAGTGAGAGCGTAAGAAACATTTTTGTCGTCGATGCCCTCATTCTGATTCTGCCTATTTGGTTTAACGGGATGCGTAAAATTAAAAAGCAGGAGCTTTTGTGCATGAAAACAAACCTTGTTACAAATATGGAAGGTTTTTTTCAGACCATCCGCAGGGACGGGGAGCATTTCAAGCCGGCTTTGATGCTCGCCAAAGATAAAACCGACAAAAGCATCCCTACCGACTGCAGGTTTACAATTTCCTTTGACGGTATGCCTGCCGACTTTTACGGCATTCAGGCACAAATCAACCTGAATGATGTACAGGGCACCTATTACCCTTACTTCTATTGCGTGCTTGCAGCCAAAAAAGGTTTTGGTCTGGAAAGGATCTCAAAGATGGTGCCCGTCCCCAAAAGCATCATCCTGAAATATGAAATCGATGATGCCGAGGTGATCGTGATTCGGCAATATACTACGAAAACATCGGGATATCACACGAAATTCAACAGCTGCAAGGCAATTTTGGATCGGGCTTTGTTTGCTGCCCGGTTGATTATGGATCCAAAGCAGCAGGGATGAGATACAGAAGTTTTCATACAAACAAAAAACGCGCATACAGCGCGTTTTTTATTTGTAATTCTCTCAGGCTTTATGCCATATCATTCTACTGAGATCCCGGTGAAATAATGCTTCAGGATCTGGTCATAGGTATAACCCTGCCGGGCAAACCCCTTCGCTCCCTCCTGGCTCATCCCAACCCCGTGGCCCCAACCTCTTCCATTAAAGGCATATGTATTGGATGACATGTTCACCTTGTTTACATGGTTCCCGCTTCCCAGGACGGTAAGGGTTGCATTTTTCGAAGAAAGAATCGCCGGGCCGCTTGCAGTCATCACGGACCGCCCATCTAACGCCAGTGTTTTCATTGTTCCGTCTGCAGCCTTAACCACCACATTACCAGCAGACTGAACGGTATACTTCTGGCTGTTCAGACCAAACAGGGTTCGGGTATCGGTGCCATAATAGGTAATGGAGCCCTGAGTACCTGTTATACGCAGCGCGTTTACCCTGCCAGAGGAGGTGTATTCCTCGGCGCTGACTGAAAGGATGTCTCCAATCTCCACGTTGCTGATAAAAAGATTTTTCTTGATTTGCTCTGCCGTCATAATCGTTTCCCAGACAGCCCTGGATGCAATTTCAGACTCATATGGGTCGGGAACACTGACAAGGTATGGGATTTCCGATCCCCATACATCCTTAACATTGGCTGTCATCCCGCCACTGGAAGCAAAATAGAAAACACTGGCCGGCTTTCCGTTATACAGCATCTTTTTCCCTTTTGTTTCATCTACTGCCTGGTTCGAATAAGCCCTCTCCCCTTCATACCCTTTGTAAACCTGGTCGGAAGTCGAATCTGTTAAGTCAAAGCCCCATTTGTTGTTTTTCCCAAGGTTTTTCAAAGCAAAGGTTCGTGCTGCCACAGCCTGGGCCTTCACCGCTTCGAGTGGAGCGTCCGCTTCAATTTCAGCCGGGACAACGCCATATAGATACTGCTCTATGTCCAGAATATTAATAAGCGTCAGATCGCTGCCTGTGTATCTTCGAATCTCCAGATAACCTCTGTACTGCTTGCTGTTTGCTGAGAAAATGAAGGGGTTGTTCTCCTGCTTCGGCCATACCTGCAAGTAGCCTTCTGTTCCTCCATAGACCATGCGGACGTTAAAGCTTGAGTCATAAATGATTAACCTGGAATAGCTTTCAGGTGTAACGGTCACATTGTCTATGCCCAAAGCTGACTTGACCTTGCCAGCCGCCTCTTCGGCAGCTCTTTGGTCCACATAAAAGCCTGTCCATATCTGCCAGCCATTTTCATAAACAACATAGGCATCCACTCCGGATTTATCAGCAGCAGCGGCCATGCTATAGGCTGTATTAAAATCAGAAGTATTATCGCCTAATTTCAGGTGCCACGGGCCGATAACCTCACCCGCATAAGGAACGCCCTCTGTGGGTGAGTATTGCAGTAGCTGTCCCTTGTCGGTCTTGACAAAATTTCCGTCCTTGCGGATGATGAGTGCCTGGCTGTCCGGCTGATCGAGCAGCAGCTTAAAGGCTCCGCCGGTTTCGGCATATCCTATTTCAATCCCACGGGCAGCACTGACTGAAACACTGGCTACAGAATCATTCCCATAATTCAAACCGATCCGGACATCTCTGGAACCCTCCGCACCATAAACGGTTGTTTTTGGCATTACCAGAAGCAAAGCGCATAGAATTGCGGTGAAAACCATTATTTCTCTTCTCATAGGAACCTCACTTTTCTTTGGTATTGAATTGATATTAATGTTCCTTTCTCTCATTATATCGACCAACTTTTTCTTTGACCATAGTCTTTCCTTCCCATAGCCTGCAACGTCATGAAAATGTAACAGCTTATTCACTGTCCAGCTTATACTTTAGGTCCAGGGTCCCAGGGAGATAAGCGCATTGGCATATGGTTCAGTGAGCACATTGGGTGCTATACTAAAAGCAAGAGGAGGGGTTTCTATGCTCAATTTTAAAAGCAAGCGCGGTTCTTCCATTGTCGTTTATTGCATTTCACTGACAGTGCTGCTGGCGATATCGGCTTTGGTGGCTGACATCGGCGTAATGGTCGTGGAAAAAAACAAGCTGGTTAATGCAGTTGATGCATCGGTGCTTGCCGGAGCACAGGAACTAATCTATAACCCAACCCTTGCTGAGGCAAAGGTTCGGGATTATATCGCAAAAAATGGAGTTGACCCTTCTGCAATTCAGATAGATGTGAATAATTCGCAAACCGGCTTAAGGGTGACCGCTGAAAAAGAGGTCAAATTCTTTTTAGCACCGCTTCTTGGTTTTCACAGCGCAAACGTTTCATCTACCGCAAGTGCCTCGGTGCTACCGGTATCCGGTGTATCAGGTGCCAGGCCCTTTGGCATTGAGGACCAGGAGCTTATTTTCGGTGAAACCTATGTGCTAAAATCAGGCAGTGGAAACTCAGGAAATTTCGGGCCGATTGAACTGGGCGGCAGCGGAGCCCATGTTTATTACAATAACATCGTCGACGGCTATTCAGGCAGATTGTTTGTGGGGGACATCATCCAGACTGAACCAGGTAACATGAGCGGCCCAACTGAACAGGGTGTTGAAACAATAATATTGGATTGCATTCATTATCCTGCCTGCACCCCTGATGATTTCGAACCCGACTGCGCCCGCGTAATCACCGTGGTAATCATAGATACCCTGAATGTGAGTGGCCGTGCTGACGTAACCATCGTAGGGTTCGCCTCATTCTTCGTTGAGGGGGTTGCCGGTTCGGGAAATGAATCCTTCGTCACCGGAAAATTCATTCGTTCTGTAACCAGCGGTGAAATAAGCGAAACCCAAGGTGATTATGGCCTTTACGGTGTGAAGCTGATGGAATGATGAAGGAGAAATGAAAAACGTTATTCCTTCGCTTTTCTCAGAATGCTATCATGCTCGTGAATGCCACCGTTCCGCTTAGTTATAATGAACTTTTCCCCTCAGCAGATCATCTCGATGTTGGCTCCTCCCGGAGGAACCATCGGAAGAACATTCAACGACGGATCAATCTTAACGTCCACCAGGCAAGGCCCATCGCAATTCAGGGCCTTTTCCAGAATTTCCTCCAGTTGGGATGCCTCCTTCAGATGAAATGCCTTTATGCCAAAGCCCTCGGCGATTTTTACAAAGTCCGGCTTGCTTTCAAACCTGCTGGCGATATAATTGCTGCCGTAAAACAATTCCTGCTGCTGCCTGACAAGGCCCAATGCATTGTTGTTCATGACAAAGATAGTGACCTTCAGGTTTTCTTCTGCCAGGGTGTCCAGTTCCTGAATATTCATTAAGATGGAGCCATCGCCGGCAAAAAGTATCACTCTCTTTTCTGGCTCAGCCAAAGCAGCCCCCAAGGCGGAAGGTAAGCCAAACCCCATTGTGCCGGCGCCACCCGAAGTCAGAAAAGACCGCGGATGGGTAAATGGCCAGGATTGTGCAACCCACATCTGATGTTGCCCTACATCTGTTGCGACAGCGGTGTTTTCAGGCACTGCAGAATGAACCTTTAAGATGAACCGGATGGGATGAAGGGTATCTTCGTTGCAGATTTGCAGTGGATATTTTTCTTTTAATTCCTGTAACCTGCTTATCCAATCCTTCCGCTGGTTGTTCTCAATGTGCGGCAGTACTGCCTTCAGGATCTCCTTCGCATCTCCCGTCATCGGAATATGCGCCATGCGGATTTTATGGATTTCAGCAGCATCCACATCCATGTGAATGATCTTTGCATTGGGGCAGAATTGTTCTACCTTGCCAGTAGCCCTGTCATCAAATCGAATACCCGCCGCAATGATCAAATCAGCCTCATTCATTAACAGATTGGTGTATTGTGCGGCATGCATTCCCAGCATGCCGATATATAGCGGATGGTCGGCAGGAAAAGCCCCCAGCCCCATCAGTGTAACGGTTACCGGAATATTGTTTGTTTCAGCCAGCTGTCGCAGCTGCGTGCAGGCTTCTGAATGGATTATTCCTCCGCCCGCAATGATAACCGGAGAGCGGGCTGATTGGATTAACTCCCGTGCAGCCTCAAGCGCGGCCTCATCCTGGTATGATTTCGGTTCCGCTTTTTTACCCGGCTTTGGAAAAGCCTTAAAGCGGCAAATGGCCATCTGCACATCCTTCGGAATATCAATTAAAACCGGGCCGGGCCGATCTGATTCAGCGATTCGAAAGGCTTCCGGTATGATTTCAAACAGCTCTTCCGGTTTTTTCACCAGGTAACTGTGCTTTGTGATTGGAAAAGAAAGGCCAAAGGTATCTACTTCCTGAAATGCATCCGTCCCGATAAGGTTACTGGCTACCTGGCCTGTTATTGCAACAATCGGGATGGAATCCAGCTTTGCATCGGCAATGGCGGTTAACAGGTTCATCGCTCCGGGGCCCGATGTAGCAAAACAGACCGCCGCCCTGCCGGTACGCCTTGCATCCCCCTGGGCTATGAAACCTGCCGCCTGCTCATGGCGTACCAGGATATGCCGGATTTTGCTTTTACTTAAAGCATTGTAAAGCGGCAGGTTTGCACCGCCCGGAATTCCGGCAACCCTTTTTATGCCCTGTCTTTCTAGCAGTTTCATTACGATTTCTGCACCTGTCATTTTCATGGTCATCCCTCCACCTTTCATTCAGCATACCCCGTTAAATCATTTTACAAGTGATCAAAAAAACCTTCATCCTGTTTAGGACGAAGGTTATTCGCGGTACCACCTAATTTTGCGCCATTGATGCGCACACTCAGCTCAATACGGGCTTTTCAGCCGATATCGACTCCCCTGTAACGGTAGGAATCCGGTAAAGCCTACTATCAGATATTACTGAGTTCGGTTTACGGCTCAAAGGCTACCTTCGATACACTCTTCCCGGAGAATTTCCACCAGCATCTCCTCTCTGCGTGTCAGAGGTATATCTACTCCTCCTTATCAATGCCCTTTTCGATATATTGTGTTTCATTTTACAGGCTACATGGAATGTTGTCAAGCTTTTATTTTTGAAATTTCAACCACTTAGTTAGTACTCAGAGGATAGCATGCACAGCCTGCTGAACGATGTGAAGGATCTTTTCAAATCCCTCCTGAGAAGATCCTTCGCTTCGCTCAGGATGAAATAAATGGTTGGTCCAGCCTCGATATAATGGTTGTCGCAGAGTCTTTGTATGTTCCCCGATGACCTATGTGTCGCCAAACGATACGAAACCCTGATCAATTTTTCAGGAGTAACAAGCTTCAATGTGAAATTTCTATAGTTTTTATGTGCTTTCCACCGGTATAGATGTGGGTTGCACAGGAAACGCAGGGGTCAAAAGACCGGAGCGTTCTGCCCAACTCCACAGGATTATTAATATCTTTTACAGGTGTCCCTATGAGTGTCTGCTCCGCAGTTCCTTTCCTCCCATCTTTGCTTTGGGGTGAAAGATTCCAGGTAGACGGAGTAATGATTTGATAAAAAGAAATGACCTGATGATTTATTTTCAACCAGTGTCCAAGTGCTCCTCTTGTCGTATCAATTAATCCTTTCCCAATCGCTGCGTCCGGAATAGAATATTCCTTTTGTACTGAAACATCGGGGATAAGATATTCAAGCAATGTATTCATAATCCTGGCTATCTTCGCGGCTTCCAAAACTCTGGCGATTATCCTGTCCATCGTTGATATTCCGTTCCTGTATTCACCGCTAAGCCATTGTCTGGCCAGCGGGCCTGTCTCAAAGGGCAGATTTTCATATCTGGGAGCTTTGACCCATGTATATGCCTCAGGTTTATTCATATCCGCCTGCGGGTTGGATTCAAAAGGTTTGCCTGAATTTTGTCCGCCATTGTACCAGGCGTAATCAACTTCTTCCGCGATATTCTCCGGATTGAATGCGGTTATTTTACCATCACTGTATACAAGAGGATCGACATACAGGGTGCCCAGGTTCATATAACCATTGAAGCATCCATAGCTTAAAAGGTTTCCATATCCCCTCCCGATAGAAAAATAATCCCTGTAATAATCTGCAATTGTATATACATCAGGGAGCATCCTGTCATGAATGAACTGGTAAACGGAATGCAGGATAGACTTTATTTTGATGATTTTATCGGTTGTCGCCTGCGTCGTAATGCCTCCGGGAAAGACGCCATGATTATGCGGAACTTTCCCGCCAAGCACGGCAAGCATTTCGTGACTGTTGCGACTTAATTCAAGAGAGTCAAAGTAATCCCTGACCAATCTGTCATTTTTTGCTTTCGGAAGCCTGAAATCATGATGCTCCGTCCTAAACAGCGGATAACCCTCTGGAAGCCTTACGAAATCCGGGATGGTATACTGAAAAAAATGGCGGATATGGTTTTGAAGAAACTCGCATCCATGGATGATGTCTCTTAAATATCTGCCCTGCTCGGATGGAACAATACCCATTGCATCTTCCAGAGCAATGGTTGAGGCCATCGAATGGGCAGTTGAACATATCCCGCAGATGCGCTGTGTGAAGTATACTGCATCAAAGGGATTTCTGCCAACCAACATTTTTTCAAACCCCCGGAACAAAAGGCCCTCTGTTCTGGCATCTACTACCCGGTTGTTTTCAACATCCGCCTGAATCTCCATAAATCCGCTGATCCGTGTAACAGGATTAATAATTATTTTTGTCATTTTTAACCTCTCTGGTGGTATTGTAACTAATGAAGGGTTCCATTGCATCAGGAAAACCGAAAGCTGCGCATCCGATGCAAGGGGTGTCGTCCCTGATCGGCCAGTTCACATATTGGTTCCATTGTCTTACGGGGCAGTCCGTCCGTGTCACCGGTCCGCGGCAGCCCAATTTGAACATACAGGTTTTATCCCCCAGTTTTTCCGCAAAGATTCCCCTGTCAAAATAGGATCTGCGGGGACATCGATCATGAATCAGGGTACTATAGAATAAAAGAGGTCTGTCCGTGCTATCAAGCTCGGGTTCTCCGTAAAGCAGGATGTGAGCCAGTGTGCCCATAAACCAGTCCGGATGACAGGGGCATCCCGTCAGCTTTATCACCTTTCGGTTCAACACCCTCTGAATGCCGACGCAACCGGCGGGATTCGGCCTCGCTGCGGAAAAGCCTCCATGGGTTGCACAGGCACCGATGGCAATAACATGCGTGGCCTTCTCTCCAAGCGTTTTCACTGCTTCAAGGGCAGTGATTGGCTTCCCGTTCCGTCGTCCAATGATGTTATAAAGGCCGTTGTTTTTAGTCGCAACAGCACCTTCAACACCGAGAATAAAGTCTGATCCCAAAACACTGAACAGTTGATCCATGGCTTTTTGCCCTTCGCTGACAGATAGGCTATTATTGAAGATAAAGTCCGTCATCTGTGAAATGAGATATTTAAAATCCGGATTCGATCCATCCAGAAGAGAGATGATATTCCCCGAGCATCCCGTTAACTCTAGCCACACAAGCTTCCTTTTTCTTAAGATTCCCTGCCTGATTTGTGTGATGGCAGTATCCACAAGCCTTGCGGCTGTGTCAAGCCTTGCTCTGTATCCCGGGCAGGTGGTTCCATTGTTTGTATCCAAAGGAGTTATCCCCCCCCCCCTTAAATAGGGTCTACTGAAAAACAGTCTTTAAAATTATACTACGCATATAAAATGAATTGAAATTCGCACATTGAAAAAAGAATAAAAGAAATTCCGGAGCAGTTGCTCCAGATTCATCACTATGCAGTTTA
>JAGOJH010000163.1 GCA_017995215.1 Thermoclostridium sp. | reverse complement strand
CAAAAGGATTTTGCTAAGCAAAATCCAGCATGGAGCGACCCGTTAACCAAGAAACAGGCGGTTTTAACCCGCCTGTTTTTTTGCCTTTGTCGACTGATGAATTTTCTGTTGCTGAAATATACTTTGACAGCTTTTATGCTTTTTGTTCCTGTGAACGTTTTATGATCCATTGAATCAGCTTTACAAAAGCCAGTACGATTTCTACCGCCATCAATGCAACAATGATATATAAGATTTCCTTGTGTTCCATCACCCTGTTTTTCACTTTTTCGAAGGTGGTCATTTCGGGGAGGATTTCCATTTCAGGAAACAGATCCACAGCGATAGTCGTACCGTCTACAAGCGTAAATTTTACATTTCCCAGCACCGTGTTCTTGTATACCGGAAGCTTCATACTTGATTCATCAGGGGTAAAATACTCCACATTCTGAATATAGCTTACCCCCAGAGGGTAGGTATAATATACGTCATTATCTGCTACAAGGGTTATGTTATACTCCTGAATTTTTGTTTCGGATAAGGCTTGACCCTTGGAAACCAATATATCTCTTCTAAAATTGTTGAAGCCATGATCAAGTAGTTTTATGCTGTCGGTGTACATGCTTTCCGCTGGTGAATCCAGCAGGATGCAGGCCAATTTTTGTTGCCCCCTGGTGACGGTGGTGATCACCGTTTGAAATTCCGGATCGTTGAAATCTACTTTTCCGCCATCCACACCATCATAACTCCAGAACATATCATTCAGATTTGTCAGAACCAGAGTCTTTTCTTCATCAAACCACGGTTTGGCCTGAGTGGAAAACACCCTTTCAAAGTCGGGGTTTGTGGACAGCCCGTGCCGCAGAAGCTTTGAGATATCGGCAGCGGTGGTTCGCTGGTTTTCATCATATTTCCCCGTTGGGTTGGAAAAACGGGTATTGGTCATGTTCAGCTTTGCTGCATAATCATTCATCAACCCGACAAAATTATCAACCGTTCCGCCGATGGCTTCAGCCAATGCAATTGCAGCATCGTTTGCGTTGCTTAGCATGCAGGCATGGATTAAACTTTGAGCGGTATATTTCTCTCCAACCGAAAGCTCTAACATGGCGTCTTCTGCATTAACTGCTTCTTTGCTGGCGGTAACCATTTCATTCTCCGTTTTTTCAAGAGCAATCAAAGCGGTCATAATTTTGGAGGCTGCCGCGATATGTAATGGCTCTTCCGGGTTTTTGGAATAAAGAACCTGTCCGCGCCGCAGTTCGATCAGCAGGGCGGAGGGTGCTTCAACGACAGGTTCGGACGGAAGTGCCAAACCGGCAACAGGCGATATGCTGATGAAGATAAGCAAAAGGAACGATAAAACCTTCTTTACCATAGGTGCCTCCAAAATAGCCTTTACAGGTATATTGTACCTGATTCAATCCACCAAAAACAAGGTTACATTCAAAGATATACCTAATTTTTTCTTTATGCAATAGGTAACAAAGCTAATTTCTTGCATTTCCCGCATGCATAAAAGAAAGCGCTTTGCAGGCAGGGGCGCATTGAATTTGCTTGTTATTGCTATGGATCGTCTTGAATGAAATGAAACAAATTTAACCTTACAGAATGATACCGGTAACAAAAAGAGAAGAAACTTCAGTTCCTTCTCTTGCTCTGCCCAAATGTACCGGGAGCCGGCTGCAATAAGCATCACCAAGCTGACACCAGGGGGTTGGATTAATCTACGATGAAGGGATGGATATCCTTCATAAAATCTGTTATGCCGTCTGCGTGGGCTTCCACCTTGATAGGTTTACTTAAATCAAGGCTGAATATACCCATGATGGACTTGGCGTCCACGATATAGCGCCCGGATGTCAGATCAACATCAAAATCATACCGGTTGACGATATTCACAAAATCCTTCACATCATTAATGGACTTGAGCATGATATGAAATGTAATCATATTTAAAACCGCCTTTCTGCGTTTTTTCTTGTTGCAAATGGTTCAGGAACAAATTATGTAATAAAGCAGTCTTGCCATCAGATGGAATATGCCATCTCTATATTAGCTGTTGCCTATGGTTTAGTCAATTACAATTGTGTTAAATTTTTCTGCGCCGGATTTTAGGTTATTGCAAAGAGCAATGCTTTCTGAGAAAATGAGCTTATTGATGCTGCGGTGCGGCTGAATTCACAACAAGGACGGGTGGGTAGACCATTGAAAAAGGTAGCTTTTATCACCTTGGGCTGTAAGGTGAACACCTATGAAACTGAGGGTATGAAAAGAATATTTGAAATGGACGGTTACGAGGTGGTTGAGCCGGAGGACACTGCGGATGTCTATATCATCAACACATGTACAGTCACCCATCTGAGCGACAGGAAGTCCAGACAGATGATCCGAAGGGCCAGAAGGATGAACCCGCAGGCCATAATCGCGGCGGTAGGATGTTATGCCCAGGTTGCTCCGGAGGAGGTATCTGCCATTGAGGGTGTGAACCTGGTGGTGGGGAACAATCATAAAAATAAAATTCTTTCCCTGGTCAGTGAAGCCTCCTGGAATACATTGCAGGTGCAGGTCTCGATAAGAAAAGAACTGAAGGAATATGAAGAACTCTGGGCACAGTCATTCAGTGGGCGTACCCGGGCCTTTTTAAAGATACAGGATGGCTGTGACCAATTTTGCAGCTACTGCATCATTCCTCAAGCACGTGGAGGAATTCGCTCCAGAAGCTTCGAGGGCATTCTGGACGAAGCGCAAAAGCTGGCTGATAACGGTTTTTTGGAGATTGTGCTGACAGGAATCCACTTAACCTCCTATGGGGTTGATACAGGAAAACATAGCCTTATTGATGTTATTTCATCCTTGAATGATGTTGAAGGCATACGCAGGATTCGCCTGGGTTCTTTGGAGCCTTTATATATGAACCGGCAGATGATTGCCCGCATGGCTGTCATTGATAAGCTATGCTCTCATTTCCACCTGTCGCTGCAAAGCGGATGTGACGAAACGTTGAAACGAATGAACCGTAGATATACAACCGGAGAGTACCTTGAAATAGTGGAAAGCTTGCGGCAGTATATTCCCAATGTGGCTATCACAACAGATATCATGGTTGGGTTTCCAGGGGAAACCGATGAAGAGTTCGAGAGAACCTGCAGCTTTGCTCGAACTGTTGGCTTCAGCCAGATTCACATATTTCAGTATTCCATCCGCAAGGGTACGAAAGCTGCCGGTATGTCAGACCAAATTCCGTCTCATACTAAAGAGGAACGTAGCAAAATACTTGAGGCCATTGCAGAGAAAACGAAATTGACATTTCGTCAAAAGCTTCTGGGAACAACCGCACCAGTGCTTTTTGAGCATATACAGGACGGCCTGTGGGAAGGCCATACTCCAAATTACATTCCGGTACGAGTGTGTTCTGCAGCAGATCTGGCTGGAAAAATTCTTCCGGTCAGACTGATGGAGAATCACCCCGGGTATGTTCTGGGGGTTCTTGAGGGTGAACTTGCATGACGAGGGCTCAACTGCGAATAGACCAGGATATGCTTTGATGGTTCCGCAGGGGTAAGCTTATTTTACAGTTAAAAGACCACCGCACAGGTTTCAAATCGTAAAAGAAGGGTATTAAATTACCAAGCAGTCCATATGGCTGAAAACCGCTGCAGGTGCGCGAAGATAGTTGGTTTTTACGAATAGAAGTATTGGGAAATGTTTTTCTGTCCTTCTTCTAACTCCCTGATTCGGAAAGTGACTTTTGAAAACAGCAAAATATTCAGTCATCCGGTTTAGGGAAATTGTATAATGTAACACGAGGTATGTTTGTAGAAACAACATATTGTATTGTTTGTTCTAATATATTACTATTAGAATAGATGGAGAAGGATCTGGTTTCTTTGGGCAATAAAATTCTATCGTGTGACAAGCGGGCTGCATACGGACCAAAAGCTGTTCCAATGCATAAACAGAGAAGTGGAGTGATCAGTTTGAATCATGAAACAATGATGTTCAAAGTAGATAAAGACAACAATAACCAGGCAAGGGAGATCCTGTTAGCCGTTTATGAAGCCCTGAAAGAAAAAGGCTATAACCCGATAAGCCAGATTGTGGGCTATATCCTTTCAGGAGATCCTACCTACATCACCAACCATAAGAATGCAAGAAGCATCATTCGAAAGCTCGAGCGAGATGAACTCTTAGAGGAACTCGTTAAAAACTATCTTAATGAAAAATAGAAACAAAGCCCGCAGAAATGCGGGTTTTGCTTTATTGGGTTGTTGTTGCACGTTCCAGGTCAGTGCTGAGTAGAATTGCTTCGCAGAACCGCTGCGTCATCGATATTATACAAATTATTCACTGTTTTTCTCTACCTCTTTG
>JAGOJH010000063.1 GCA_017995215.1 Thermoclostridium sp. | reverse complement strand
TGCCGCTGACTTCCTTCAGATTCCACCTCACGGTGGTCACCCTTGTCTTTGGCTATACACTTCCCACTACTAGGGTGTGTTCGGGACTTTCACCCGTTAGATTGCGCCCATGCTGGGCGCACATAAACAGACAGCGGAGAAAACCTTGGTTTTCCCCGCTGATTTGCATTTCCATTTACATTCTGGTTTGCGATGTGTATAAATTCATCAGTTGACAATGACCTTTTCAGTTTCTTTGTCAAACAGGTGCATGCAGCTCATGTCGTAAGCGATCTTGATCTTGTCGCCTGGCTTGGTGGTGGATTTCGGATGAACCCTGGCGGTGAAGTTAATGCCATTGATCACCAGATACAGATAGGTTTCAGAGCCGAGCATTTCAGTAACTTCAACCTTTGCATCCACAAGGGCATTGGACCACTTTTCAAGGTTCTGGGGCTCGTCGTGGGTGTTTTCAGGACGAACTCCGAAAACAACTTCCTTACCGATGTATCCGGACTTTTCAACGATTTTTGCTTTGTCGGCGGTAACTTCCAGTTTGCTTTCGCCAAACTTCAGATATACCTTGTCGCCTTCCTTGACAACAAGTACATTGGCAAAGTTCATCTGCGGGCTTCCAATAAAGCCGGCAACAAACATATTAATCGGGTTGTCATACAGCTCTTGCGGGCTGTCGATCTGCTGAATAAAGCCATCTTTCATAACAACAATTCTGGTACCCATCGTCAAAGCTTCGGTCTGGTCATGGGTAACGTAGATGAAGGTGGTCTGAAGGTTTTGGTGCAGCTTGCTGATTTCTGTTCTCATCTGAACCCTCAGCTTTGCATCGAGGTTGGAAAGAGGCTCGTCCATGAGGAATACTTTTGGTTCACGAACGATGGCACGTCCCAACGCAACACGCTGTCTCTGACCGCCTGATAAAGCCTTCGGCTTTCTGTCGAGCAAGTGTTCGATATCCAGAATTCTGGCAGCTTCATGAACTCTTCTCTTTATTTCATCTTTTGGTGTTTTTCTTAATTTCAGACCGAATGCCATATTGTCGAATACGGTCATGTGAGGATACAAAGCATAGTTTTGGAAAACCATTGCGATGTCTCTATCCTTCGGGGCTACATCGTTCATCAGCTTGTCCCCAATGTACAGCTCGCCTTCGGAGATTTCTTCAAGACCTGCGATCATTCTAAGTGTTGTGGTCTTTCCGCAGCCGGACGGGCCAACAAGAATGATAAACTCTTTGTCTTCAATATCAATGCTAAAGTCGCTAACTGCTGTAACTCCACCGGGATAGGTTTTAAAAACATTCGCTAATTTTACGCCAGCCATTTAATTCCCTCCTAAAAAAATTGAATCTTAAAATAAAAACATAACATTACTTTAACATGATACGTCCATGGTTACTACTACTTTTTTAACCAAAAAAATTTTTTGTCTTTTAGTGACTTTGTATAATATGATTTTACTGCGCGGATTCACTCCGATGAATAAAAATGCATGATATTCTTGAAAATGACACATCTCATGTATAAAATACCATAAAAAGGTTTCTAAACATAAAATACAAATATTTTAGAGTTGATGCATTTAAATCATGACTTGATTTTGTTCAAACTGTTGTTGCATTTTTATGCATGGAGATGTATAATTATAAATCATCACAGGGCTGATGCCAGTTTTATCCCAGACATTCGTCTTGACAAGCCTTACCCTGCAGCTATGAAAGAGTACGGCAGTCTCTGTGGATAAGGGGCGGAGGATTGGGGACAGCTATTAAAAGTGCTTGTGTTTACATTAGTGACTTGAGTGTAGTGAAAGGAATGAATATATATGAAAGACATTATCAAAAAAGCCGAGATATTGGTTGAAGCTTTACCATATATTCAGGCATTGAAAGGGAAAACCGTTGTCATCAAATACGGCGGAAATGCGATGATCAGCGAAGAGCTGAAAAACTCTGTCATGGACGATATTACGCTGCTGAAATACATCGGTGTAAACCCGGTCGTAGTGCATGGTGGCGGCCCGGACATTACCCGCACACTGAAGCAGCTGAACATTGAATCCGAATTTGTCAACGGGCTGCGTAAAACAGACAGTGCAACGATGGAGGTTGCACAAATGGTTCTTGTGGGAAAAACAAACAAGGAAATCGTATCGCTGATCAACCAAAAAGGTGGAAAAGCTGTTGGAATATGCGGCATAGACGACAGCATGATCGAATGTGAAAAGCTGACCAAAACCGACGATGGCCAGGAGATTGACCTGGGTTATGTAGGAAATATCGTTCATATCAATCCACAAATGCTGGAGGTTCTTGCGCAAAGCGGGTATATCCCGGTTGTTGCACCCATTGGTTCCGATAAAAGCGGCCAAAGCTACAACATTAACGCAGACACCGTGGCCGGGGAACTGGCCTGCGCTTTGAAAGCCGAAAAGCTGATCCTTCTGACCGATGTTGAGGGTGTGAAGAGCTCAAAGGAAGATCAAATTCTGAACGCATTGACCACGGAAGAGGTTCATCAGCTGATAGCAGACGGGACCATCAAGGGCGGAATGATTCCAAAGGTCATGGGCTGCGTCCATGCCCTGGAAAAAGGCGTTGGCCGCACTCACATCATCGACGGCCGCATCCCGCATTGCATTCTGCTTGAGATCTTTACAAACAAAGGAATCGGAACCATGATCATGAAGGATAAGGTTCTGTATTATGAAAATGAAAAGCTGTAAAGCTTGAAGGCTTCAGGATCCAGCTGGGGTTTTCCTGCGTATGATCGAAGGGATAAAAAACAGCAGGCCTGCAAGGATAGGAATGAAGGAAACGGTGAAAAAGCTTGTGCCCTGTTTGTATGTATTGTAGAAAAAGGTAAAGACCACTCCCAGCACAATAAATAATACCCCTGCTGCAACAGGTTTCTTCCAGGTAATCACCAGGAACAGTATCATCACGAAGGATGGCAGCATATGGATTAAAAAGCCCGCCAGCATATCTGCTAATTCTGCATTGCCGGTGAAGACATCCAGTGAAAACATTGAAAAAAACACAATAAAAGCAATGATCAGCACTCTGGGTATCCATACAAATTTAAAGGTATTAAAGGTTATGCCCATATCTCATTCTTCCTTTACCGATTACTTGTTTCTACCATCATTATATTCCTGTTCGGTGTGATTCATACTGGAATTTTTGCTCTGGATGTCCGGTATTACTTTGTGCGCTTTACTACCGGTGGTTAAAGAAAACACAAGCTGGCTAGACGGTCGTTGCTGATGCGAGCCGGAGAAAACAAGACAGTTGCAGGCAAAGCTTGCCGATACGAAAAAGAAAACCTGAGCGTGTATATGCACGTTCAGGTTACTAATCAGCCGTTAAGCCAGTGGTGGGAACAATAGGGCTCGAACCTATGACCCCCTGCTTGTAAGGCAGGTGCTCTCCCAGCTGAGCTATGCTCCCAAATGAAGAAACAAAGTGGGATTGGTTACCCACTTCATCCCTGCTGGTGACCCATGGGGGACTCGAACCCCCGTTACCGCCGTGAAAGGGCGATGTCTTAACCACTTGACCAATGGGCCATAATATACAAGAAGTGGGACGTAAGATTGAATCCCACCTCTCACTTCCTGTATCAAACTGGTAGCGGCGAGTGGGGTCGAACCACCGACACTGCGGGTATGAACCGCATGCTCTGGCCAACTGAGCTACGCCGCCATATCTAACGCCTTTAAGACGCTTTACTATTGTAGCACGGCCCCCGATAATTCGTCAAGATCATTCTTAAAAATGTTTTCCGGGTATTTATGTTAATGATAGCAGATGAAGGTTATTCAATATAATAGTATCCTGCAAAATCAAAGGATCCTGTGGAATAAAGAATCTTTATCAGTTTCTGTGTTTATTGCAGGGATCCTTCGTTCCATTCAGAATGATTCAATGAGCGCTTCTGCTTTTTTCACAGCCGCATAAGCATCTGCCGCATAGGCATCAGCACCAATTTCATTGGCATAGCTTTCATCCACAGCTGCTCCGCCAATGATGATCTTCACGTCGGACCTCAGCTGCCGTGCCAGTTGAACCACCCGGCGCATTTCCGTCATGGTTGTGGTCATCAGTGCAGAAAGCCCGATAATTTGGGCTTGAACCTGCTGTGCCTTTTCAAGAATCGCCTCTGCGGGAACATCCTTCCCCAGATCGAAAACTTCAAACCCATAATTTCGCAGCATCAGGCCCACGATATTTTTACCAATGTCGTGAATATCACCTTTAACCGTAGCTAAAACGACGCGCCCCTTTGAAACCTCACACCCGGCCTGTTGCAGCAGAGGGTTTATAAGCTCCATGGCAGCCTTCATTGCCTCTGCGCTTTGAATAAGCTGTGGCAGGAAATATACCTTCTTTTCATACAATTCTCCAACCTTGGTGATGGCCGGAATCAGGTGTTCATCCAATATCTTTCCCGGTGTCAGTCCGCTTTCAAGCGCCGCTTTCACAGTTTTAGTTGTTTCGCCGACGAAACCGTCCAAAAGTGCATTATACAAAGGATCCTCCTGCTTTTTCCCGTCCTTTGCATTTGTATTGCTGCTGTAAGCCTGAATATAGCCAAGGCTGTTATGATCCCTGCCGGTTAAGGCGTCGCAGGCCCGCTGAACATGCATCAGTGTTTCCGCTCCCGGGTTCATAATGGCTGCTGAAAGCCCGCCAGCTGCAGCCATGGCAAGAAATGCCGCGTTGATCCAGCTTCTTTCGGGCAAACCAAAAGAAACATTGGACAAGCCCACAGTGGTATTCGCGCCAAAAACTTCGCTGCTCCACCGTATAACCTTTATGGTTTCCATGGAAGCCGCCTGGTTTGAGGCAATCGTCATCACGAGGCCGTCCACCAGAATATCCGATCGAGTGTATCCATATTGCCGGGCTTGCTCAAAAACCCTTTGAATAATCGCAATGCGCTCTTCGGCCTTTTCGGGAACCCCCGAATCCTCTACCGGCAAAAGGATGAAGGCAGCACCATATTTAGCGGCGATGGGTAATATTTTCTGCAGCTTTACCGCTTCACAGGAAACTGAGTTGATCAATGCCCTTCCCGGGTAAACCCGTAAAGCCGATTCCAGTGCATCAGGTGAGGACGAATCCAGGCACAGCGGAGCCTGTACAAGTGTGCTGATAGTACTGACTATTTCAGTAAGGGTTTTAGCTTCATCAATACCCGGAACACCGGCGTTTACATCCAAAACTGAAGCACCTTCATCCACCTGAGCCATGGCATATTCGGTCACCAAATCCATGGAGCCGGCCAGAAGTTCCTCCCGGAGCTTTTTTTTACCGGTGGGGTTGATTCTTTCCCCGATGACACACAACGGAAGTTCCTTGCCGATAAAAACTGTTTTACGGAAAGACGAGAGCATCAACGGACTGAATAATTCTTCAACTTCCCTGCATTTGCGCCCCTTTGCGACAGCGGCTATTTTCTGAATAAATTCCGGAGAGGTTCCACAGCATCCCCCGAGCAGGTTTGCACCGGCTTCGATAAAGCTTTCCACATAGGAAGTAAATTCATCCGCGTTCATGTTAAATATGGTTTTTCCATTGATCAGGCGGGGCAACCCGGCATTGGGCTTCGCTGCCAGAGGAACCCTGGCGTATGGTTTCATTTGCCGGATGATTTCAAGCATTTCCTTAGGGCCGGTAGAACAATTGCAGCCCACGGCGTCTGCACCTAAGCTTTGCAGGGTAACCAGCGCTGTCAGCGGATCTGTTCCGTTGATCGTATGCCCGCCCTTTTCAAAGGTCATCGTAACGATGGCAGGCAGATCACAGCTCTCTTTAACCGCCAGCAGGGCAGCCCTGGCTTCCTGAATATCCATCATGGTTTCAATTGCAAAAAGGTCCACTCCGCCTTCAAGAAGGCCTTGAACCTGTTGCTTGTATACGTTCACAATTTCTTCAAAGGTATAGTCTCCGAATGGTTGCATCAATTGGCCGGTGGGGGCAATATCCCCTGCAACCAGAGCTTTCCCTGCCGCTGCCTTCTTTGAAATCGCTGCGACCTCCCGGTTGATTTGCACCGCATTGTCAATACCAAACTCCTTCAGCTTTAGCGGGTTTCCGCCTAAAGTGCAGGTATACAGGATGTCAGAACCGCTTTCAATATAATCCCTTTGAATTTTCAACAGGGCATCGGGGTTTTCACAAACCCATTGCTCCGGGCATACACCCAAAGGCATTCCCATTTTTTGAAGCTCTGTGCCGGTTGCACCGTCCAGCACCCGTATGCCCTCTTTCACCCATTCACTGAATTCCTGTTTTGTCATCCCGATTCCCTCCCGGATTGTTTTCTGAATTCATTTATTCGTTCGAGCTGTTACTACCCGGCGTTTCGATGCCCATGATGGCAGTGACTGTTTTCTCGGGTATCAGCATATGGTTTTCTGTCAGCTTTACACCCCATTTGCCCAATTCCAGTGCTTGAACCAACGTTTGTTGGTTTTCCAGCCCAAGATCCCCATAGCCCGGGCTAAAGCGCATGTGTGTCAGGCTTTGGCCCTGGCTTGTCAATGGCCGCCGGATGAAGGCTGTCAGCCAGTCCAGACCGGCATCAGTTATTTCGGAGGCTGTTGCGTCAAATACCAGCGCTTTCGACATTTCACCAGCTTGCTGAAGTCGCTGTATTTCATCGGTAATCTTATGCCCGGCGGTTGCCGCCATCAAAATGGCTGAGGTGGATTGGATCAACAGGCGGGCAAGGGATATGCCGGGAAACTCGATTCCTTCGGTCAGCTGAACCCCGTGCTCGTGTACACGGCTAACAGGAAGTATTTTATACACCACCATCATGTTACATAAGCCATTGGCTTGCGTAATCCATTTCTCTATCTGGCTTTTTGTGTGCCGCTCCAGTACTGTTTTTGTTTTCGCATACCCCAGGCGGGTATAAATCAGGCTTTTTTGGAACGGCACCTGCAGGTGTTGAAAAACATGTATCTTTTCCATAAAGTTCCCTCGGTTTATTGTACCACAAGCTCATATGTTCTTTCAACTACAATTATATTATATTTAAGTTCTATCTTATTGCAATTACAGGCTACGTACCTTGAGAAAAGTCAGGGCGTAGCGCTCCCTGGATAGGGAGGAAAATCCAATCCCGAAATCGTCGTAAATAAACAGACCAGCTACTTTAAGTATTCATACTTGATTGTAGCTGGTCTTTTTTGTCCTCTCTTGAATAGAGTCGGTCAAAAGTTCACTTGTTTTCGTAAACCCCTAAATTGAACTTCCTCTCGGGTACGGCTTTTTGTTTTTTATTTTGTTTCGGCTTGTGCGTCGCTTTTATCTTCTTCCTTTTTCTCGGGAATAAAACCTTCGTTGAATATCTTTTCAAATTCGAAGCCTTCCAGGCGTTCCTTCTCCAGCAAGGCTTGGGCAACATCATGCAGGCGCTGCATATTGTCATTAAGAATCGACTTTATTCTATTATAAGCCTCGTCAATGATTTTCTTCACTTCCACGTCGATCTTGGAGGACATCTCTTCGCTGAAGTTCTTTGCATGACCGTAGCTCTTGCCCAGGAAAATTTCATCATTGTCATCGCCGAAGAACAGGTTTTCAAGCTGCTCGCTCATACCATATTTTGTAATCATGTCCCGCGCAATACCATTAGCATGCTTCAAATCGCTGTAAGCCCCTGTTGACACCTCGCCCAGAACAAGCTCTTCAGCTGCGCGCCCACCAAGAGAGATCACAATGTCCTCGATAAGCTGGGCTTTTGTCTGGTAGGAAATATCCTCGTCCGGTTTATGAGCAGTATACCCTCCGGCCCTGCCGGATGGGATAATGGACACTCTATCCACCTTGTTGGTGGTGGAAGCAACCTTCACCCCGATGGCATGCCCTGCTTCATGATATGCCGTAAGCTTCTTCTCCTTTTCGCTCATGACCCTGCTCTTCTTTTCCGGGCCGATAACCACCTTGAATGTGGCTTCCTTGATTTCTATCATGGTGATTTCCTTTTTACCCTTGCGGGCAGCCAGTAACGCAGATTCATTCAGCAGATTTTCCAAATCGGCACCAGTAAACCCTGGGGTGCTTTTTGCCAGGTCCTTCAAATCGACATCGGAACCAAGGGGCTTTCCACGGGAATGCACCTTCAGGATTTCTTCACGGCCCTTAATATCAGGCAAGCCCACAACAACCCTGCGGTCGAAACGGCCTGGTCGAAGCAAAGCTGGGTCGAGTATGTCGGGGCGGTTTGTTGCAGCAAGGATGATAACGCCTTCATTCACACCAAAGCCATCCATTTCAACGAGCAGCTGATTAAGGGTCTGTTCCCTTTCATCGTGCCCGCCGCCAAGGCCGGCACCACGATGGCGGCCCACCGCATCAATTTCATCGATGAAGATGATACAGGGCGCATTCTTCTTTGCCTGTTCGAACAGGTCGCGAACGCGAGATGCACCAACGCCCACAAACATTTCCACGAAGTCGGAGCCGCTGATGGAAAAGAACGGTACGCCAGCTTCACCGGAAACAGCTTTGGCCAGAAGGGTTTTTCCCGTACCCGGAGGGCCCACAAGCAGAACACCCTTCGGGATTCTTGCACCCAACTCAACAAACTTTCTGGGCTCCTTTAAAAATTCAACGATCTCCATCAGATCTTCTTTTTCTTCATCGGCACCGGCAACATCATCAAATTTCACCTTGATCTTGTCTTCTGATGCCATTCTGGCCCGGCTTTTTCCAAAGGACATGACCCGGTTTCCGCCGCCGCCCTGGGACTGCTGGATAAAGAAAACCCAGAACAGAACCAGAAGCGCCACAATAACCAGCGTGGGCAGAACATTCAGCCACCAGGGAACCCTGGCCTCCTGGGGATAATTTACATCGTTCAAAAGGCCTTTATCCATGGCTTCATCAACAAGCCTGGTGATATGCTCGGTGGACAGGAAGCTGGTTTTGTAGATCACATTCTCCTTTAAATCACCCGAGGCTTTTGAAAATATCACCTTTGCATCCAGGCCTTGAATTTGAAGGCTTTTGACATTACCGGCGTTCAGCTCGTTTTTAAACTGGCTGTATTTCAGGAACGTCGTATCGTTGAAATCATTCCACATGGCAATGATGATCAGAATGATTACAAACAGAATAATATAGAAACTAATGTTGCGCATATTTTTCAATGGGTAAACCTCCCGTCAGCAAAACGCCCCTAAGGGATGCTGATACAATATATTTTTCTCAAAAAACCATAATTCATAACTGTTTGGCTGGTTTATTGAATTACATTAATTTGGAAAACCATACCGCCACTTTCTGATAGAATAGCATAAAAACCTTTAAAAAACAATGTCAGTTTTCCGAAACCACACAAACATCGGGTAAATTACGGTATTTCCCACCCCAGTCCAAACCATAGCCCACAACAAACTTGTCGGGAATGATGAGCCCGGGGTAATCTACCTGAAGGTCCACCTTCCGCCGATCGGGCTTATCCATGATCGCCGCCAAGCGGACACTTGCACAGCCCTTGGTGTTGAACAGCTCTTTTAAATAGTTCAATGTCAGCCCCGAATCGATCAAATCTTCCACAATCAGTACATGCTTTCCGGTGATATCGGAATCAATATCCTTAATAATCCGAACCACCCCCGAGGTTTCGGTAGAATCCCCATAGCTGGAAACAGAAATAAACTCAATGGTCAGCTCCAGCGGGATCTTTCTGGCCAGGTCTGCGAGAAAAATAAAACCGCCTTTCAAGACCCCTACCAAAACCAGTTCTTTTCCTTGATAGTCGCGGGTTATGTGTTTGGCAAGCTCTGCTGTTTTTGCTTCAAGCTCTTCCTTTGAAATTAAGACCTTCAGTCCCATGATGTATTCCTCCAACAGGCTATTTATAAAGCAACAGAACCACACGCACCGTTACTGAACCTGAATGAATGCGGGCGTTCTGGTTCTTAAAGACCATTCTTTTGTTTATCTACGGATCGGTTCATGCTGCACCGGTGTCACCCTCACGAAAAGAATAACCCTTGTTGAGTGATCCACCCGGTATTTTTCTGATGTTCTAAAACCCATTACCCATATTATATTGTTGTCAACCGCAAGTAAAGGGATATTTTCTCTTTTATCCCGAGGAATTTTTTCATCGATAAAAAACTCCTTCAGCTTCTTGCTGCCGGGGCTGTGATAGGGATAGAAAATATCTCCATTACATCTGCTCTTAATATTTATTCCCTTGTTTATTTTACCATAATCAAAGATTTGCTGCAGACTTGTTTCTCCGGACTTTTCAAGCCCGCCGAAAGCCTTCATATAATCTTCTCTGTCATATAGTGCGGTATGGACAAGGATTCCCTGCTGCATAAGCTCTGTCGTTCCGGGTACCGTAAGGGGCACCTGAAAGGGCGCGCTACTATGCGATTGGCTGCGGCGACTAAGAAAAAGCCTGCCATATTCAACAGTACCACAGATTTCCCCTGGCAAATGAATCATCCGCCCGGAAGCCTTTCCGCTTGATAACTGCAGCAGTGCAGATACGTGTTTTTCTTCGATTCCGGTAATGCTGCCGGTTATTTCTTCCCATGCCATGCGAATACACCTTCCAGCCATGGCCGGATGAAGCTTGTTCAGGTTTTCCCGCGCAAGCGCAATGGAATTATCACCTTTAAATACAACTAATCCTTCGAAGTGCTGCACAGCCATTTGCTGCAGGTAATCTCTGTCGATACGGAGCAGCCGCGCTGTTCTATGCAGTGATGGCGTTACAGGGAACCCTGTCCTTTTTTCGATAAGGGGGAACAATTCGTTTCGAATAGCGTTCCTGGTATAGGAATTGTCTTGATTGCTGCTGTCGGTACGGTATACAAGATTGTTTTCGGCGATATGAGCCAGAATTTCATCTTTCCCTGTATCAAGAAACGGCCGTAAAATCCCCCGGGTACTATCCTCCATGCCGCATAAACCTTCAAGCCCACTGCCCCTAAGCAAATGGAAAAATACGGTTTCAGCCTGGTCATCCCGGTGATGGGCTACAGCGATATATTCAGCGCCAACTTCCTGCATGACCCTGTGAAAGCATTGATAGCGCACCAAACGTCCGGCCTGCTCAACCGAGCAGCCCTTTTCTTCAGCGACAGCATAAACATCTTCCCTGAAGACCTGGAGCGGAACCTGCCACTGGGCACATAAACTCCGGACAAAGCTTTCATCTTCGTCCGATTCACACCCTCGAAGCAAATGATTGACATGCACTGCGAAAATAGAAAAAGAGCGAAGCCTGGTCAGGCTCTGCAAAACATGCAAAAGGCAAACCGAATCTGCACCGCCGGATACCCCCGCCACAACAGCGGTTCCCGGCAGCAGCACCTGCTTCCTGTCTGCCCAGGCGGCTATTCTCTTATGAAGGAGTTCTTTCATGGGATGAATCAATTTCCTTTATCCAGATTACCGAACTTGGTAAATTGCGGTATCCAGGCCAAATCCACGTTACCGATGGAACCATTTCTATGCTTGGCGATAATCACTTCGGTGATGTTTTTCTTGTCAGTATCTTCATTATAATAGTCATCACGATACAGGAACATGACCATATCGGCATCCTGCTCGATAGCACCGGACTCACGCAAGTCAGACAGAATAGGCTTTTTGGAAGAGCGCATTTCCGGGGCACGGCTAAGCTGAGACAGTGCAATGACGGGGACTTCCAGCTCTTTGGCCATAATTTTCAGCGATCGGGAGATCTCTGATATCTCCTGCTGGCGATTCTCGGTTTGCCGCCGGCCTTGCATCAGCTGAAGATAGTCGATCATGATCAAACCCAGGCCTCTTCTCATTTTCAACCTGCGGCATTTGGACATGATCTCCATGACATTGATACCCGCATTGTCATCGATATAGATCGGCGCTTTGTTCAGAGGGCCGAGAGAATGAGCCAGCTTTCTCCAATCGTCGTCCTCCAGCTTTCCGCTGCGCATCTTCTCAAGCTCGACAAGTGCTTCTGAGGAAAGGATACGGCTGACCAGCTGCTCCTTTCCCATTTCCAGGCTGAAGACGGCAACCGGTACCTGTTTATGAATCGCCGCATATGCAGCGATGTTTAAAGCAAATGAGGTCTTACCCATGGCAGGCCTGGCTGCAACAAGAATTAAATCTGACTTCTGGAAGCCCGAGGTCTTCTTGTCCAGCTCGGGAAAGCCACTGGGCACGCCAGTGAACTCACCGGCGTTGTTATATAACATTTCCAGCCTTTGAAAGGTGCTGTTCAGCACATCGTTGATGGGAACCAACCCGGTTTGGTTGCGGTTCTGGACAATCTCGAAGATATGCTTTTCAGCATCGTTCAGCACATCCATCGCATCCCCGGTTGCTTCATAGCTTTTACGGGAAATTTCATTGGAGGCGTGGATCAACTTTCTTAATAAGGATTTTTCCTCGACAATCCCCGCATAATGACGGGCATTGGCTGTGGTTGGAACAGCAATGGCAAGGTTTGACAGGTATTCATAATCCCCTACCTTAGCCAGCGAGCCCCTTTTTGTGAGTTGCTCGGAAACTGTGATCAGATCCACCGGTTTATTCTGATCATTTAAATCCAGGATGGCTTCGTATATTTCCCGGTGCTGCTCCATGTAAAAATCTTCACTTTTTAGTTTCCCGGTAATATCCGGCAATAATTCCTTGTCCAAAAGGAGTGACCCGAGCACCGATTGTTCCGCTTCCGTGCTGTGCGGCGGAACCCTGCCCGTCAAACCTGTATCCATGATTGCCCCCCAAGCTTTTACCAATGTACATGCTCTGCGCCAGTAAGGAAACCTTATTCCTGATTGGCTACATGCACCTTCAGTGTTGTTGAAACGCCCGTATACAGCTTGATTTCGATGTCATATGTCCCGAGGGCCTTGATGGCATCGGGCAGGACAATCTTTCTTTTGTCGATCTCGATTTTAAGCTCCTTTTCAAGCTTTTCGGCAATGTCCTTGCTGGTGATGGATCCGAACAGCTTCCCGTTCTCGCCGGCCTTGGACTTGAAGTTTACGGTAACTGCCTTTATTTTTTCAGCCTGCTTTTTTGCATTGGCCATCTCATGCTCTTTTTTGGATTTCTCGGCGTTTTCCTTCATTTTCATCTCGTTGACAGCACCAGCATTCGCCTCGATGGCAAGCCCTCTGGGAATGAGGAAATTCCGGGCATAGCCGTCGTTTACATTTACCATTGCATTTTTTTTGCCCAGGTTTTGAACATCCTGCTTTAAAATGACTTTCATCTCTATAAACCTCCGGTTTGCAGTTGATGGCTGAGTTCTCGTGTTTATCGGAACAAGCCCGTTTTTGAACGGGATGATAACGTTTATTAAGAACAAACTCAATTTTAATCAACGCCTGGGAAGAATAACCCCTGCGTACTAAAAATAGCCCAAGTGCATTGATCCCAAAAAAACATACACCCCGGAAAGCTTTCCCGTTACTTATTTTGCCTCGTGAACCTCACTGGATCGCATACGGGCAAGCTCTGACAAATCGCCGAAATACTTCTCTATTTCGTTTTCATGAATCAGACCCAGGCGTATTTTTTTGGAGATATGCCTGTCCATCGTGGTGTAGTCCACCCCAAGGCGTTTACCCAAAAGATAACCCACCACGATCATGTCGGACAGAGTATCTGCCGCCACATTACGGGTATCTTCAAGAACAGGATCAGCCAAATGCCGGTATAACCCTGCCACATCGTCCAACAGCACACTTTTCAGGTTCTCCACAATTCGCAAGCTTCTGGTGATATCAAGATTCCTGCCCATCATGCCACCGCACCTTCCATATACAGCTTAATCGAGGTTCTGTATATGATTATATCACCCGACGGCACATGCGCTTGCATTTCCCGTGATATTTCAGCATTTGGATTTAAATACAGCCTATAGACATTATCTATAGGCTGTAAGTTATTAATCGGTGGTGTAAGGCAGAAGTGCAATATGTCTGGCCCGCTTAATAGCGGTGGTCATCTGGCGTTGATGTTTTGCACAGCTTCCGCTGATTCTTCTGGGAAGAATCTTTCCTTTTTCAGACAGGAATTTTCTCAGTTTCCCAATGTCTTTATAGTCTATATGCTCAACCTTGTCTACGCAAAACTGGCATACTTTCCTTCTGGTTCTTCTTCTGAGGGGCCTTCCGCCCTTTTTGTCGTTCATATCACGACTGTCCCTGCTATCTCTGTCACGTTTTCTTGGATCTGACATCGTTCCAATGCCTCCTTCCGCTAATAAACTATTTTCACAGCCTTTTTTATCTATCGATTAGCACACTACAACCTATTCAATATACCATAACCTTTTTTTACTGTCAAACTGAATTTTTACTGGTTTTTGCAGGCTTCCCCTGCTTACCTGTCAACAGCAACCTGAAGCCTGCGGCGGGATTACGGATACGCTCAGAGCAGCATTATTCCGGGCTGCATTGGTGATCACTCGCAACAGCTTCGCAGCATATACTCCCAGGTTTTTTTCCAGCTCATCATAATGGCATAAAACAATATGGGTCTTTTCGGCGATTTCGCACAGGCAGTCGTACAACGCATCCAGGTTGCTACCGTAATAATCCGGGAAAAGCAGACCCTTTTTCAAAAAAGCGTGTGCTTCCCTGCGTGAGTCAATTTTATTTCCATCCATCACAATTATTCTCATTGTTCTTCCTCTCCATACAACAGAATAAAGCTTTCATAGTGATCATCGGTGTAATAAACCAGGCCGTCATTGGAAAAGACTATTCTTTTTGCTCCACGGCTTGATGCACCCAAGGTATCGATGTCACATTCGGTGTAGTTCCTTCCGCCCTTTTCCGGTAAAAGGCCCTCGTAATTGCCGAAACGATCTCCTCCTATGCAACGCCCCGGTGCATAGGACTCCACAGACCCGCCACTCCAACCAAGCTTCCGGGCCTCCTGCTTTGTAATAAAGTTTTCAGGAAGCTTTCCGTATTGGTGTATATATAACCCAACATCTTCTTTTGTTGTGTAGCTCCCGTCTTTATCAAGCATTTCCGCAGTTTCCTGCGGCTTATCGGGGGTGGCGGACTCCTTTGGTGTCAGTGATGCTTCAGGAACATTTAAGGGTGATTGAATTGCTGGTTTAGTGGGCTGCCTGGAAATGTCAGAGGCTGTGACACCACCTGTAACAGACGGTTCGGATTCAAAAGGCTGCCCAGGCGTGCTGTTCAACGCGTTGCATCCGGCAAAACTACAAAGGAAGACGCTAAATATTATCAGGAAACAGAGAGTTTTTTTCATTTTGAACTTCTCCTGTCAGGAACCAGCTTGTTGCAAACCGGGCTGGTTTTTCATATAATCATTATACCGCAAATTGAAGACAGACAGGAAGAGTGAATATGCTTCAAAAACTTTTATCCCGTATGAGGAAGGCTGTGACCGATTATAACATGATAAGCGATGGTGACCGGATTGCTGTGGGCGTATCCGGTGGTAAAGACAGCCTTGTGCTGCTGTATTGCCTGAAAAAGCTCCAGCAGTTTTTACCAGAGAAATTCGCCCTTATTGCAGTTACATGTTCCCTTGGGAATGAAGGGTTTGATACCGGGCGCCTGATCGAGTTCTACCAGCAACTGGGGGTAGACTATCATATTGAGAACACTGACATCGCAAAAATAGTTTTCGAATTGAGAAATGAAAAGAATCCGTGCTCTCTGTGTTCCAACATGAAGCGCGGCACCATATACAACGTCGCAAAAAGCTTTGGCTGCAATAAAGCCGCGTTTGGTCATCATCGGGATGATGTGGTGGAAACTCTTCTACTATCCCTGTTTTATGAAGGCAGAGTCAATACCTTCTCCCCGGTAACATATCTGGATCGTAAAGATATTACCCTAATTCGCCCCATGATTTATCTGGATGAAATAACAGTCCAAACCTTTGCCCAGAAGGAAAGGATCACCCCTGTGCCCAGCATGTGCAAGGTTGATGGGGAGACAAAGCGTCAGCAGGTGAAGGAGCTTATCCGAAGCTTAACCAAAGACAACAAGTATCTGAAAGATAACCTCTTTGCGGCCATACAGCGCAATGGCATGAACGGATGGCATCTGCCACTGTAAACCGCCCGGTGGTAGCGTCATCTCTCCGGAGCTTATTAACGATTTCAAAAAAATACTCCCACCTGACGGATTTCTAACCAGAGGCAAAAACGTGATTTTACCAATGGTTAATAACGTATGCTGGCGGGAGTATTTCACTGTAGTTTCCTTGATCTTATGATGTTATCCCTCTGATAAGAAGCCTTTTTACAACACCAACCACTAATCCAAGGGCTACCAGGCAGCAAATCCCACCCAGTCCGATAAAAGTCAATGGAAAAACAACCTTTTCGAAAGCAGAGTCCATCATGATTTCATAAGGATTGTCCGGGGAGTAGATAACATTCACAACATCACCCTTCTTATACTTTGAAGGATTGCTTCCCATGTTATGAATAACCTGGATGGTCTCTCCTGTTTTTGTCCGGAACTCAACTTCCGGCCTGTATGTAACGGAGTCGGAAGATTTATGACTGACGATGTTGATAACGGTAGCCTCAACCGTAACGCCGGTTTTAGCAAAGTTTTGTTGTGAAGAGTACATTCTCAGCCCAATGATAAGAAACAATACGCCAACAATCAGAAAAATAACAAGCGCGGCTGCGCCTCCTCTGCGATTACTTTGGAAACGAACCATGTATATTCCCCCTCATTTTTGTTACAATGAAACTTCATTTTCATTATACTCGTGAAAGGTAAAAATGTACATATGCACACAATATTGTTTAGTATTTTATTTTTGCCTTTTTGATCAACGATTCTATAGGCTGATGATCAAAAAGGGGCATAACCACTGGTTATGCCCACTTATATTTGATCTTTAGTGATGACGATGTTTGATCAAGCCCAACAGCTTTGTGATCTCCAGCACGGGCACAGGAATAAACGCCAGCCCCGCAGCCTTCAGATACATGTGCCCTGGAAGGGCAATCAACCCAAAAATATTGGCAATAGGGGGTATGAACACGACAAGTGCAATGAGAATGGTGGAAACCAGGGCTGCTACATTCAATTTGCTGTTTGTAAAAGGACCAATGGTAAACAGCGAATGGTTCGAGCGCATATTGAAGGAATGCACCACCTGGGTGAGTGCCAGAACAATAAACGCCATGGTTCTGCCGCCATCTGCACCTCCGGTGACCTTTTCACCATACCAGAAACCAAATAGTGTCAAAGCAGCGAACATAACCCCCTGTAAGACAACACGTACCAACAAGCCCTGTGCAAAAATGCTTTCGTCCTTTGGCTTTGGTTTACGACTCATGACATCGGATTCAACATTTTCCATTCCCAGCGCTATAGCCGGCAGGCTGTCGGTGACCAGGTTAATCCACAGCAACTGCATAGATAACAGCGGGGATTTACGCCAGATCAGCATTGCAAAAAACACCGTCAGCAACTCCCCGATATTGGTTCCAAGTAAAAAGCTCACCGCCTTTTTGATGTTGTCGTAAATTCCACGACCCTGCTTCACCGCTTCGACGATGGTTGCAAAATTGTCATCGGTTAATGTCATGTCTGATGCACCTTTGGCCACATCCGTTCCGGTAATGCCCATTGCACAGCCAATGTCGGCAGCTTTCAGTGCAGGCGCATCATTCACGCCGTCACCGGTCATGGCCACTATATGGCCCTTCTTCTGCCATGCGCGGACTATCCTGATTTTGTCTTCCGGTGAAACCCGCGCATAGACAGAGATCTCCTCCACGCGGTTGTCCAGTGTCTCGTCACTCATCGCAGAAAGGTCGGCACCCGAAACAGCACCATCGCCCTGTTGAAGGATTCCAAGATCTCTTGCTATCGCAGAGGCGGTAACAACATGGTCACCAGTGATCATCACCGGTCTGATGCCTGCCTTCCGGCACAGCTTCACCGCTTCGAAGGCCTCTGGCCGCGGCGGGTCTATCATGCCCACAAGGCCCATGAAAACAAGCTCCGACTCCAGAACTTCGGGTTTTGGTGTTTTGGGCACATCCTTGATTTCCTTGTATGCAAGGGCAATAACCCGAAGTGCGTTACTACCCATTTGATCGTTTATGTTCCTCGCTTTTTGAATGTTACCGGCAATACATTTTGAAGCCAGTACGTCAAAAGCGCCTTTAACAATAACGATGTTTTTACCGTCTATCCGAACCACAACAGACATGGCCTTGCGGTCGGAATCGAAGGGGATTTCCTCCAGACGTGGATATTTTTCGCTATATTCCTGTCGTGTCATGCCATTATGATGGGCGGCCAGAACAATGGCCGTTTCAGTGGGATCACCGATATGCTTTACTTCGTCACCATTTACTTCCACAATACCATCACTGCAAAGCATTCCATACATCAACAGCTTGCGGATTTCCTCACTGTTTTCTTTGCTGATATCCTCAACATCCCCCAGGCTTTCGGTATATGCCTTTACAAGGGTCATGCGGTTCTGTGTTAAGGTTCCGGTTTTATCCGAGCAGATGACCGATGCGCTTCCCAGGGTTTCAACAGCCGGCAGGCGACGGATAATAGCATTCTTTTTGACCATCTGCTGCACCCCGATGGACAGGACGATGGTGACAATGGCCGGCAAGCCTTCAGGAATTGCAGACACAGCCAGCGATACAGCTATCATGAATATTTCCATCAGATGCATTCCGGAAACCAGACCGACCACAAATATGACCCCGCAGGCAACCAAAGCAATAATCCCAAGATATTTCCCAAGCTGAGCCAGCTTTTCCTGCAGAGGTGTTTTTGTATCCTCTGCACCTGCAAGCAAATTCGCAATTTTGCCCATCTCGGTGTTCATACCGGTTGCTGTGACAACCGCCCTGGCGCGCCCATAGGTAATGCTGCAGCCTGAGTATACCATGTTGTGACGGTCCCCTATCGGGGCATTTTCTTTCACCGGATCATCGGCATCCTTTTCAGAAGGCACAGACTCACCGGTTAAGGCAGATTCTTCAGACTTCAGGCTTGCGGACTTTAACAGCCTTGCATCGGCGGGAATAAAGTCTCCTGCTTCTATAAGGATGATGTCACCCGGTACAAGGCCCGCAGCGTCGATCACCATTTCCCTGCCATCACGCACAACCCTGGCATGGGGGGCGGACAAGCTTTTCAATGCCTCCAAAGCTTTCTCTGCCTTGTTCTCCTGAAACACACCCATCAGTGCATTCAATATTACAATGAGCAGGATAAGGAGCGGTTCAATAAACTCTGAAGGGTTCCTTTCGACCATGGCCACGATAAATGATATAATCGCAGCTGCAAGCAGGATCAGGATCATGACATCCTTGAACTGGTCAAAAAAACGTTGCAGGTTGGTTTTCTTCTTCCCTTCCTTCAGCCGGTTTTCACCGTGTTCCTGCAAAAGCTTTTGTATGTTTTGCGAGCTTAAGCCCTTTTCTGCGTCGACTTGCAGATGATGCAGCAGTTCGTCGGGTTTAGAGCTATAGGGGTTCAATTGATTACCTCCTCACATCTGTCCATATGGGATTGTATTACCCTTTTGGTTTGATGTTATGTTTTACTAAAGAATACGTTCATAGCCTTGGAATAGTTTACTGGCATGCACTATTTTATCGCAAATATTATTCATTGGCTACTGCGATTTTGATTTTTCAACCATGTGGTGCACAAAAAAAGCACCTAACCTTTGTATCAAAGATTGAGTGCTTCGTGGCGGAGAAGGAGAGATTCGAACTCTCGCGCCGCGTTAACGACCTACACCCTTAGCAGGGGCGCCTCTTCGACCTACTTGAGTACTTCTCCGTGTCAAACAAAAAACAATTTATATGAAGTTGGCGGAGAGACTGGGATTCGAACCCAGGGTGAGCGTGAACCCACGCCGGTTTTCAAGACCGGTGCCTTAAACCAACTCGACCATCTCTCCACGAAATTGCTATGTTAGTATACCATGGTCCCAAAAGAAATGTCAATACCCATGAACCCGCCAAATAACGGCATGTATGCCAGCATACCAGTCTGCAAAGAGGCTGTTGTCGGTCCTTTCTGAGCCTTTTTCTATTCTTCATCAACTCCAGGGTAACCTGCTCGGCAAAATCTCTTTTCTCATCATGAAAACCGTCATTGCCCAACACAATCACCGGCATTCCTGCCCTGAAGTCAAAAAGAAAGAGCATGAACCCATGCTCTTTCCCGTAGTACGCTATAGAGTTTCCCGGTATTACACCTGTTGCAAGTTCTTGATGCTTCATGAAAATGAATTTTACTTCATCTTTCATTCTGCAACAACTTATACAGCTTTGCAGAGCAAGGTTTCCAATGATACTGAAATGGCATAAGCCGGTTCAGGCATTCAAGACCCGACTGCAACAGGTTACTTCTGACGGACCTACACGGACTTCCGGTTGGCCATCTCAATGGCCTTCTTAACCATATTTCCGCAATCCCTTGAGGAGACAGCTCCCCAACCATCATTTCTGACAATCTGATACACACCGAGTTCCTTTGCAATTTCTTCCTTGAGGTGTTCAGACATGATGCCGTTCCGCCTGCTCATGATATCCCTCCTCAATGCTTCTGTTAAGAAGCCTTGTAAGCTTGCTTTCAACTCTTAAGCGTACACTGTTATTATGACCCGCAGATGCCGACCTATGCGTGTTATTATTTGGTGGCAATGGTTTTCAAAGGTTTCGAAGGTTTGCTGATCTCCGTCAGCGCTTCCGACGCTTCCATGTTGGTCACGCCGGTCGTGGCTATATCTCCGAGAGAAACCATTCCTACAAGCTTTTGGTTTTCAACAACAGGAACCCTTCTGATCTGACGGGTGGACATCATTTGTGAAATGTTGTGAACATCTTCATCGGGTGTCACCGTTGTTACCTGTGAGGTCATTACGTTTTTAACCGGTGTGGATTGGGGATCCTGCCCTGCTGCAATGTTTCTGACAACAATATCCCTGTCAGTGACAATTCCAACCAGCCCGTTGGTATCAACCACTGGTATGGATCCCACATTGTGCTGTTGCATGATCGAAGCCGCTTCCTTAATTGTGGCATCCGGGCGAATAGTTGCCACTGATTTTGTCATAACACCTCGCACTTTCATCGCATCATCTCCTTTTCGACCTTAGTTTATCCTAAATAAGGCTTCATTATGTTCTTAGGGACGTTTTTTTTCTCTCCCCTACACCCTACCGAATC
>JAGOJH010000062.1 GCA_017995215.1 Thermoclostridium sp. | reverse complement strand
AAATAAACATCAACTTGTAGGTTTTTTGGGGATTTCCAGATAAAGCAAAACCCTGAAAGCATACTGCCTTCAGGGTTTCAGGTGGTTGCGGAGGAAGGATTTGAACCTTCGACCTTCGGGTTATGAGCCCGACGAGCTACCGGACTGCTCCACTCCGCGTCGTTATTAAACTACTCGGTTTCCAGTATGCACCATAATTTGATGGTGCCGGAGACCGGGATCGAACCGGTACGAGGGGTAAACCTCGCAGGATTTTAAGTCCTGTGCGTCTGCCTGTTCCGCCACTCCGGCCTGTGCCTTTCAACGGGCGACTATATTATTATAGTTTACGCCGCCAATAAAGTCAACAGGTAATTTTTGAGATAAATTTACCCTTCTGATCGGTTTGTGATAATGTCTCATTGTACCACACATCATTGTACCACACATGATTATGTCTCGCCCAAAAATATTGTATAATGAAACCTTCATATCATCATGTGAAGGTTGGATGCAAGCTTCACTCATTTTTCCGAATTACTCAGGAGGATGCGCCAGTACATTGACGAATTACGGGACATGTTTATACTTCATATAGCTGTAAAAAACCGTACCCCCCTCTGGTCTTTACGAGTCTATTTCTTGTTCAGAGCCCTGTTCAGTGCTTCAACTTCTTCTTTGGATAACTCTCTTTGTGGTTTACCTTTTTGAATTTCCTTTGTATAAACATAAGAATGTTCTCTTGAATATATCCCTGTAATAATATATCCATTCTGATAATCATCGAGCATTGCTGCCGAAAAACTCATTTCATTCCCAACATTCTCAAAAGCATTATAATGAACAATCCCTAGATTCTGAACACAGAAGGGAAGCTTCGCTTCAATTTCCTTTAAACGTTCATGCGTATTACCATGAACTTCTTCCTTCAATTTCTCCATCTCATTCAGGTAGGATGTCATCAGATTTTCTACGTCTTTTTCACCAAGGCTTTGCATAAAATAATTATATTTCTTTATCATTCTGCTCAGCCTTATGTTCAATATTAAGAAAAAAACAATTGCTAAGACAGCAAGGGATAAAGCAATATATAAAATGTAGTCTTCCATATAAATTCCTCCAATAGTGAGAAAAGTTAAATTTTCTGTTTTTCTGGGTTTTAAGTTCTCACAAAAAGTAAGTCAAAAAGCCCCTGCGCCATAAACCGTTCTCTTTTTAACTATATTGCATTTTTAGTTCAGAACATCAAATATTATTACCCTGTCCCAAAAAACACAACCTGATTGATTCTACAGCATCCTATATTTTACCATTGTTGGTTATGATGTCTATAATCCTTTCAAACTCGTCGTTTGAATAATACTCAATCACAATTTTTCCTTTGTTTTGCTTATGCTGCAAATCAACCTTGGTACCTAAAATGCTTTTTAGCTTTTCTTCGATATCAAGAATATTAACATCTTTGACTGCTCGTTTATGTATTTTTTGAACCTTTGAATTTAACTCTTCATTCACAAGCTTTTCTGTTTCGCGTACATTCAAGTTCCTTTGAGCAATGGTATCTGCCAGCTTAGCCTGTTTTTCCTTATCTTCTATTGTGATTAGGGTTCGAGCATGACCAGGAGTAAGAACCTCACCGACCAGCATTTCTTTCACCTTGTCCGATAATGTTAATAGTCTGACGGAATTGGCAATCGCGGCTCTACTTTTACCAACAAGCTTGGACAACGTCTCCTGTGTAAGCCCATGCTCTTCCATGAGCTTTTGATATGCTTCTGCTTCTTCTATCGGATTCAGATCTTCCCGCTGAATGTTTTCAATAAGGGCAATCTCCATTACATCACGTGGAGAAATATCTTTCACTATTGCAGGGATTGTTATCAGCCCCGCAAGCTTTGCGGCGCGCCATCTTCTTTCACCAGCAATAATTACATAGCCTTTATCTTTCTTTTTTACAATAATCGGCTGAACCACACCATGCTGCAAGATAGACTCTGCCAAAGACTGTAGCCTTTCCTGGTCAAAATTCTTCCGTGGCTGATCCTGATTTGGCTCTATATCATTCACCTTTAATTCACTGATGCCAGGAGATTCCGATAGAATATTCTCTGAATCAAGAATTGCACTAAGACCCTTTCCCAGACCCTTTTTCATTTTTATTCCTCCGAGTATTCTATTACTTCATCTGCCAGATCCATATAGCATTCAGCACCTTTTGATTTTGGGTCATACTTGATAATGGGAAGCCCGAAGCTTGGTGCCTCGCTTAACCGAACATTCCTTGGGATAATCGTCCTGTATACTTTGTTCCCAAAATATTTCTTTACTTCTTCCACTACTTGAATGGATAAATTCGTTCTGGCATCAAACATGGTTAAAACAACACCCTCAACATTTAGAGAGGGATTCAAATGCTTTTGTACGATTTTTACTGTATTCATCAGCTGCCCTAAGCCTTCCAATGCGTAATATTCGCATTGAATCGGAACCAGTATAGTATCAGCTGCGGTTAATGCGTTCACTGTAATAAGACCCAGCGAAGGCGGACAATCTGCAATAATAAAATCATACTTGTCCTTTATTGGAGCTAAGGCATATTTAAGCCGTGTTTCACGGGATATAACAGATACCAATTCCACTTCTGCACCGGCTAATTGAATGTTGGAAGGGGAAATGACCAGATTGTCTATTAAGGTTTGAATAAGCGTATCTTCAATTGGAATGCCATTGATAATAACATCATAAATTGAGGTTGTAAACTTCGTTTTATCAATTCCCAGGCCGCTGGATGTATTTCCCTGAGGATCAATATCGATCACCAATACCTTTTTACCCTTCACGGCAAGACATGCGCTAAGGTTTACTGCTGTTGTCGTTTTCCCTACCCCACCTTTTTGGTTGGCGATCGCAACTATTTTTGACATTGTTTGAACACCCCGTTCCTAATGCTGTTTTCTATTATATCATAAGGAGTTATGAATTTAAACTGAGCAATCTTTATATTCTGAAGCCTGTTTTGTCTGCTTTTTATTCGTAACAAGTCAAAATCTTCAAATGCCTTTAGTGAATCACACTTTAAGTGTTTACCAGGAGAACGTGAAAAGCATCTTTCTGTCATTCACTGCTTTTTAATATGCTTATGAATCGTTTTGCATGTATAAAAATGTTTCACGTGAAACATTTTAAGCTCTGTATAATTCAAAGGCAAATGTTTCACGTGAAACATTTCACTGACTTAAAAAGGGAAGAGCGCTGATTCTCTTCCCTTTTCTAAAATTTAATAGTTATATATCTAAGTTCGATACTTGTTTTGCATACTTGTGAATAAACTCTTTTCTTGGCTCGACTTTCTCACCCATCAGGATTGTAAAAATTTCATCAGCTAGAACAGGGTCATTCAAATCAATTTTTAGCATCTTTCTTGTTTCGGGGTTCATTGTTGTCTCCCAAAGCTGATCTGCATTCATTTCTCCAAGACCCTTATAACGTTGTATTGTTATGTTCGAGTCGCCTTTTTCCCATCCTTTATCATTTAGCAGCTTCTGGAGATCACGTTCGTTATAAACGTAAAACTCTTCCTTGCCCTTTTTAACTTTGAAAAGAGGAGGCTGAGCAATGTATACATGTCCCTTTTCAACCATGGGCTTCATATATCTGAACAAAAAGGTCAGTAGCAAGGTTCTGATATGCTGACCATCTACGTCAGCATCTGCCATGATAATAATCTTATGATATCTTAGTTTTTCGAGATCAATTTCTTCCCCAAACCCTGCACCCAATGCAGTGATAACAGGCATCAGCTTTTCGTTTCCGTAAACTTTATCCTGTCGTGCCTTTTCAACATTCAGCATTTTTCCCCAGAGCGGCAGAATTGCCTGGAACTTCCTGTCTCTTCCCTGCTTAGCTGAACCACCAGCTGAATCACCTTCAACGATAAAAAGCTCACAAAACCTTGGATCTCTTTCTTGACAATCGGCTAGTTTGCCTGGAAGTGAAGTGGATTCCAGGGCAGTTTTTCTTCTTGTCAGCTCCCTTGCTTTTCTGGCTGCCTCTCGTGCGCGGCAGGAAGTAATTGATTTCTCAACAATGATTTTAGCTTGTTTCGGGTTTTCTTCGAGATAGCTTTGCAGTTTTTCTCCTATAACCGTTTCAGCCAGTGATCGAATATCTGCATTTCCTAGTTTCGTTTTTGTCTGTCCCTCGAATTGAGGGTCAGTAAGCTTCACGTTAATAATTGCTGTTACTCCTTCACGAACATCTTCACCTGAAAGGTTTTTTTCACTATCCTTCAAGACGTTATATTTTCTGGCATAATCGTTTATAACCTTCGTGATCGCAGTTTTAAATCCGGTAACATGAGTGCCGCCTTCTGTCGTGGGTATGTTATTCGCAAAACTAAAAACATTTTCTACATAAGTGTCTGTATATTGCAAAGCAATTTCAATGATTGCATTATCTTTCTCACCGTTGAAATAAATAACATCGTTATGAATGACATCTTTATTCTGGTTGATGTATTGTACAAACGAGGTGATTCCACCTTCATAATGGAGAATAGTTTCTTTTGGTTCTTCTTCTCTGACATCAGCTAGATGAATTGTTAAGCCACGATTCAGAAAAGCCAGTTCGCGGAATCTTTTCAGTAATACTTCATAATCATATGTCAAATCGTCAAAAATTTGACCATCAGGCTTAAAGGTTGTTATCGTTCCGGTGTGATCACTTTCTCCTACCACATCAAGCTTTGTCACTGGAACCCCGCGCTCATATCTTTGCTTATATTGCTTTCCGTCTCTTAAAATGGTAACTTCCATCCATTCAGATAATGCGTTTACAACAGATGCACCAACACCGTGTAAACCTCCTGATACTTTATAACCCTCACCACCAAATTTTCCGCCTGCATGCAAAATGGTATGGACAACCTCCACAGTGGGAATTCCCATCTTTGGGTGAATTCCTACTGGAATTCCTCTTCCATTGTCTATATTCGTGATGCTGTTGTCTTTATTGATGATAACACGAATCGTATCGCAGTAACCCGCTAAGGATTCATCAATACTGTTATCCATGATTTCATAAACAAGATGATGCAGCCCTCTTGACGAAGTCGTACCAATATACATACTCGGTCTTTTGCGAACAGCTTCCAGGCCTTCGAGTACCTGTATCTGTTCTTCACCGTAATATTTCTCCTGCTTTGCCGGTATATTCATAATTGGTAGCCTCCATTCAATCTTTTGTCATTTTTTTTATTTTCCATTAATTCATATCTCTTGTACAAGGTAGTTGTTGATATTGGAGAAAGATATATCTTGCTTCTGTGTTTTTCCTGTGTAATAATAAAAGACTTTGGCATCTCATCTTCAACGATGGTAATAATGAAACCTTCCTCTTCAGAAATTTTCAGGAAAGACCGAGTATCCTGTGAGATTGTAGATTTTTCCATATCAACTATGGCTATGATATCCTTGATGGATACGATATAATCCCCGCCAATGTGTAAATACATAAGATCACCCATTCTTCAAATCATTGTACCCAATTGTCATTTTCACGTCAACATTTCATCTTGAAAGATTCCATTTAAAAGCTTTCAGGTGATACCTAGAATTTTTCCATCCTTCACCTGTATGTATGATATCACTTTTTCGCCTGGCTTTTCAAATTTAGATTTTTCTGTTGTGGTTATAATAGTTTGTCTTTTATCAATTACATCAAATAAATACTTTTGTCTTTTCTCATCCAGCTCGGACATCACATCATCCAGCAGTAGAATTGGCGGTTTACCCATTTTTTCTTCAAGCTCTTCAAGTATTGCAATATTCATTGCCAGCGCAACTGATCTTTGCTGCCCTTGGGAACAATACATCCTTGAATTTCGCTGGTTCACATAGATTTCCATATCATCTCTGTGCGGTCCAATCAAACAGTTTCCCTGATCAATTTCTCTGTTAATGTTTCTCTTTATAGTTTCAACCAACGCTTCATTAATTTGCTTTCCTTCGTCTTCAAAAGTTTTATATTTTAATTGAATCTTTTCCTTTCCTTCTGAAATTCCATAAAGTAATCTGTTCATTCTTTTTTCCAGGCTTCTAATTAGCTCTTTTCTTTCGCAGATAATATAAGAACCTGTTCTTGCCTGGCCTTCACTCCAAACCTCTAACTGCGGATAGTGTTGATTTCTGACTTGCAGTTCTCTTAGAAGAATATTTTTATTTTTTATAATTTTGTTATATTTTTGTAAGTTACTTAGATATGTTCTATTCATTTGGCACAATACAATATCCAGAATTTTTCTTCTGTCACCGGGTGAACCCTTCACTGTTAACAAACTTTCAGGTGCAAATAGAACAGATGGGACAACACCAAGCAGATCAGATATTCTATCTTTTTTAACTTCATTGATGAGCAGTAATTTCCCTTTTCCCTTTTCATATCTTAACTCAAGTGTTTGTTCGTAGTTATCCTCCTCAAAATATAGAATAATATCAAAAAAGCTTTCTCCATAACGGATCAGCTCATTGATGTTCTTGGTCCGGTGTGATTTTCCAGTTGCAAAAAGATACAAGGCTTCAACGATGTTTGTCTTTCCCTGTGCATTTTCCCCATAAATCAGGCTGATGTTTTCCGAAAAGACCACTTCTTCTTCAATATAGTTTCTAAAGTTTTTCAGCTGAAGCTTTTTTATTACCACTTAAACCACCATCCTGGCGGACCAGGTACTCTGTGTTTTGAAATTTTACTTTGTCACCATTTATAAGCTTTTTTCCGCGTCTTGTCTCTGTTTCACCGTTAACAAAAACCTTTCCGCTTTGAATCATTTCCTTTGCTTCTCCGCCTGACCCGCATAGATCAGCCAGTTTTAAAAACTGATCCAGTTTAATAAATGGTGTATTAATATTGATCGCTTTCATTTTTCCCTCTGCCTTATATCTGCTAAAAAATTCGGAATTCCTGTCAACTCATTCTCACTGGGAGCACCATGAAAATATACTTGTCACCCTGTAGAGGCTTGATTACACTTGGTCCTATGGAAGAACTAAAGGAAATGGTTGTTTTTTCATCCTCTATCACCTTTAATGAATCCAGCAGATATTTTGGATTAAACCCAATTTTCATATTTTCTCCATTTGTTTCAATTTCTATTTCTTCTTTTGAAATTCCAATATCTGCACTGGAGGTTATCATCATTTTATCATCATCTATTACAAACCTTACCGGGTATCTCTTATCATCGTTGGTGATTAACGACGCCCTTTCTATACTTTCTGTAAGACTCTTTACATTGGCTGTTATTACTGTTTCAAACTGTTCAGGAATAAAGTTTCTGTAATTCATATATTCTCCGTCCAGGAGCTTAGAAATTATTCTGCAATTTTTCATCTCAAACAAAGCTTGGTTTTTAGAAAGAGTTATTTTTACAGGTTCATCAGATTGTTCCAGGATCTTATGAATATCATTCAGATTTTTTCCAGGGATAACTGCTTTAAAATTGACATCTTCCTTTGTAATTGTTTTTGCTACCGCTAGCCTGAAGCCATCCAAAGACACAACATTAAAATCACCGTTTACTGCTTCCAGTAAGCATCCCGTAAGGATTTTCCTGTTTTCATCTGAACTTATTGCGTAGATTGTTTTACGAATCAATTCTCTAAAGGTGGTTTGTGATAAACTGATTTTCTTATCCTGTTCAACTTCAGGCAGCATGGGATACCCCTCTGCTGAAAGACATTTGATTTCAAAATAAGCATTATTGCATTCTATGATAACAATAAAATTATCCTTTACCTGAAAAAATACTTCTGAATCAGGCAGTTTTCTGACAATATCACCAAACATTCTGGAATTCAAAACAATAGCACCAGTATCTGTAATATTTGCACTGATGGAACATTCTATGCCAAGGTCAAAACAATTACCGACAATCTTTACATTTTCTTCATCTGCTTCAATATAGATACCTTCCAGGATGGGCAGTGTTGCTTTTGCCATAACAGCTTTTTGCACAATGTTTATTGCTTCAATTAAATCATGTTTTGAACAAGAAAATTTCATTGTTCTAAACCTCCTTTATTATTCATATAATAATATAAAAAATAATCATCATCATAATAAGTGTTGTGTAAACTGTTGAAAAACCGTTTTCAGGCTGGTATTTCCCCACTATTGCCTGTTTATTCTTTTGTGAACAACCTGTATCTTTTATTCACAAAGAAATAGGTTGTTCTTATTTTGATGATAATCCACAGAATGGAACCAAAACATCCACAGGGAAACTGTTGAAACTACTTACCGGTAATATTTTTTTTCATTTCACTGATGGCTCTTCTCTTTTCAGCATTTTTTTGAATCTCGCTATGTATTTTCTCGCAGGCATGTAAAACAGTTGTATGATCTTTTCCTCCGAAAGCTTGTCCTATTTTGGGAAGAGATAAATCTGTCAGTTCGCGGCACAGGTACATGGCTATCTGACGGGGAAAAGTAATATCACGGGAACGTTTATTGCCGGTAAAAAGATCAGGATTGATGTCAAAGTATCTTCCTACAGTTTTCATAATGGTATTGGGGTTAATTTCACGATTGTTGGAATTTGAAATCAACTGTTTCAGGCATTCCTGTGTCAATTCAAGCGTGATAGGTCTGTTTGCAAGGGATGAAAAGGCAACGACCCTGTTTAAAGCGCCTTCAAGCTCGCGAATGTTGGATAAAATATTGTCTGCTATGTAAAATATGACATCATCAGAAACAACGATTTTATCCAATTGCGCTTTCTTTTTAAGAATAGCGATTCTTGTTTCAATATCCGGTGCCTGTATGTCGGCAATTAAACCCCATTCAAACCTTGAACGAAGCCTCTCCTCAAGCATATTGAATTCCTTTGGCGCCTTGTCGCTGGAAATAACAATTTGCTTTTGAGCTTCATAAAGTGCATTAAATGTGTGAAAAAATTCCTCCTGTGTTCTTTCCTTACCAACAATAAATTGAATATCATCGATTAACAGAACATCGATATTGCGATACTTGTTTCTGAATTCCTCATTTTTTACATCTTTGATAGAATTGATCAGTTCGTTTGTAAATTTCTCTGAGGTGACGTATAATACTCTGGCATTTGGGTTCTGTTCCAAAACATAGTGCCCGATGGCATGCATCAGATGGGTTTTTCCCAGGCCTACGCCCCCATAGATAAAGTATGGATTATACTTTTTTGCCGGAAATTCAGCAACGGCAACCGCGCCGGCATGTGCAAACTGGTTTCCGTTTCCCCTTACGAAAGTGTCAAAGGTGTATTTGGGATTTAAAAGCGATGAATGCGAGTTTTTCTCTTCAGAATTGGGCTCTTCAGGAGCAACACTTGCATCGCGAATGATCACTTCAATATCATAAACCTTGTTGGTGACAGTCTTAACAGCATTTGTCAATAAAGGAATGTAACGAGATTTCAAGATGTCCCTGTTAAACTCGGATGGTGCTTCGAGAGTGAATACATCATTTTCAATATGTAAAGGTCTTACTGTTTTTATCCAGGTATCTAGACTAATTTTTGTCAATTCTCCATCCAGTAGCTCTTCCACTCTATTCCAAATGTCCTGTATTGATAAAAACATGACGCGTATTCCTCCAAGGTTCATGATAACCGGTACCTTTTACTATACCAAATTTGCACCGATGTTTCAATAAAATGATCCACGTAAAAAGCTGTAATTCTGCTGCTACAACATATGGTACTCACTCGTTTTAGGGCACTCAAAATGTAGATGGCTGAAGAAAAAGGCAAGATAATCTTGCAGAATGTATTGACGATTTTTAAATTCATAATATATAATAGGTCTGATGCCTATTCAGGATAGAAATATCTTATACAAATAGAATATTGCTTTGAATGGAGGTGCAACAATGATTAGAACATATCAGCCGAAGAAGAGGCAAAGAAAAGTTGAACACGGCTTCCGTAAAAGAATGAAAACCAGCAACGGCAGGAAGGTTTTAAGAAGAAGAAGAATCAAAGGAAGAAAAAAATTAACTGCATAAGACCGCTGAGATGTGGTCTTTTTTTCTTCGCGGAATACAGGGGCGAATATTTGACAGAGTGTGCTGTCTGGCCAGCTGCGAATATTTGTCCAGTTTGCTTGCTGTAAACCTTCATGATGTATACAACATTTGAGGGTTTGTGGTGAATATCGGCAAAGCAGTATTAAAACTGCAAAACGGTGGAAATAATGATTCTGAAACAAGGTAATCATGGAACCGGAAGTTTAAAATGAGTAAAGTAGTAAAAATTAAAACAAACCGGGACTTTCAGAGGATATACCGGAAAGGTCGATATGCCGTATCGAGGGGTTTGGTGATTTATATGCAGCCAAACCCCCTGAAGATCAACAGAATTGGGATTACCGCAAGTAAGAAGTATGGAAATAGCGTTCAGCGTAACAGGATACGAAGGCTTATACGGGAAAGCTATCATACCCTAATGTATCAGATTAAACCGGGTTTTGATTTCATCATAGTTGCCAGAAGGACAGATGAAATCGATCCCGGCTATCATCAGGTATTGAAGGAAATGCGTTATATTTTAAAGAGATTAAACGTTTTCCCGGAAAAAATAAACGAGCTGACTGCTGAAAAGTGAACGCGTAGATGTGATCCTTCAAACAAAAGGAACAGATAGTCATGATGAAAAAGACACTATTATGGCTGATTCGTGCATATCAGAGGTTTTTATCACCCCTGAAGGGAACGGCAAGCTGCAGGTTCTATCCTACCTGCTCTGCCTATGCTTATGATGCCATAGAAATATACGGGCCGCTGAAGGGAATCTTTCTTGCGATCAAAAGGGTATTGAAATGCCACCCCTTTCATCCTGGAGGTTTTGATCCTGTAAAGCGGGAAGGAGAATAGAATGTTTGATATCATTGCCAAACCACTTGGGATGCTGCTCAGTTTCATTTACAACACAATTGCCTTTCGTAATTATGGCCTTTCACTCATTTTCTTTACCATAATTATAAAGCTTGCTTTACTGCCCTTAACCATCAAACAGATGAAGTCAACTCAAAAAACACAGGAAATTCAACCTGAGCTACAGAAGCTTCAACAAAGGTACAAGAATGACAAGGAAAAACTGAATCAGGAGATGATGAAGCTATATCAGGAAAAGGGAGTAAGCCCCTTTGGCGGGTGCCTTCCCATGCTCATTCAGATGCCAATTCTTTTCGCTTTGTTTTATGTTATTCGCAGACCCCTTACATACATGTTTGGGTGGACAAAAGAACTACTGGGGAATGTCATTATTAAAATTATGTCGGTGAACCCCGGTTTATTCCCGGCAAGCAGGTTCCCATTCCTGGATCAGTTTGCTGGCGTACAGGGAGATCCGGTTGGTGTTGCCACTTTGTTTGAGAAGAACCCGTATTTTGAAACGACTATTATCGAAGCGGTCAACTCAATTCCCAACCTTGTACAGGAAGGTACCGAGATGATCAATCTCACATTTTTAAAGATTTTTAATCTCGGTGTTGTACCCACCTATGACCTTAAGTTGATCAGCGAGAACCCCGGAGTTTTTATTCCAGCCCTGGTGTTAGTTTTGCTTACCGTTGGAACTACTTTCCTTTCAACAAAGCTGAGCATGGCTAAAACAATGCAGAACAATAATAATACCAATGAGCAGATGGCACAAACCAACAAAACCATGATGTACATCGGGCCTATAATGACACTGTTTATAAGCTTTCAGGCTCCTCTTGGACTGTCCTTTTACTGGTTGATCAGCAACCTCATTCAGATAGCACAACAATTCTTTACCGATAAATATATGCAAAAAAAGAAGGAGGGATAAGCGTGGCGCAATTCGTTGAAAAAGAGGGAAAATCTATCGAAGCCGCTATAGAAGAAGCCCTGGTTGAGCTGAATATCGAAATGAAAGACGCGGAAATAGAAGTGCTTGATGAAGGAAGCAAGCGTCTGTTTGGGCTGATTGGCGGAAGAAATGCAGTTGTCCGCGTGTTTAAGAAAGAGAATTACGATGATATCGTCAGAAACTTTCTAAGACCAATTTTAAATTCCATGGGCCTCGAAGAGGATATGGAAGTGGTAATGAACGGAGAAACACTGACCGTAAAGCTTGCAGCGGAAAATATAGGGATTGTGATCGGACGCAGAGGGGAAACTTTGGATGCTCTGCAGTACTTGCTGGGTCTTGTGGTAAACAAGTGCAGTGAAAAGTTTATCAGGGTTACGCTGGATGTGGGGAATTACCGTGAAAAAAGGGAAGAAACGCTGGTGAGGCTTGCAAATAGGCTTGCAGACAAGGTTTCAAAGACCAGGAAGAATATGACCCTTGAACCGATGAATCCTTATGAAAGAAGGATCATTCACGCAACGCTCCAGGATTTCAAGTCTGTTGAAACTTACAGCATCGGGGATGAGCCGAACAGAAAGGTTGTTATCAAATACAAAAAGGAAATGAAGCCGGATTAACGGAAGATGAAGTGGACGATGGGGAACCCATTGTCCATTTTTTAAAGGGTTGCATCAGCAGGAAGGTTTCATCTTCTAAAAAATGGAGATGAACAGATCATGTTTTTAAAGGTGATTCTATGGAAGGGTCAATACATTCAGACACAATAGCAGCCATATCAACAGCGGTTGGAAACGCAGGGATTTCCATCATACGGATCAGCGGTCCCCGGGCTTTTATTGTGGCTGCCAAAGTTTTCAGGGGGAAAGCTGACTTTCTGGAGTATCCCTCTCATACCATTCATTACGGAAAGATTGTTGACCCGGAAAAGAATGAGATCATCGATGAAATATTAATCTCAAAGATGAATGGTCCAAAAACTTACACTGCGGAAGATACGGTAGAGATCAACTGCCATGGCGGATATGTCACGGCTTCAAGAATTTTGGAGCTGTTATACCGACATGGCATAAGGCCTGCTGAAGCCGGGGAATTTACAAAAAGAGCCTTTTTGAATGGAAGGCTGGATCTGGTTCAGGCCGAAGCGGTGATGGATCTGATCAGCTCCAGAACGGATAAAGGTTCAACAGTTGCTGTATCGCAGCTTGAAGGCCGCCTCTCCCTTGAAATTGGTGAAGTATGGAGGGTCCTTATTGACCTTCTTGCTGAAATTGAGGTCAATTTAGACTACCCGGAATACGATTTTGAAGAAGTAACGCTTAAAAAGTGCAAAGGCATTATTGCACAGTGCATTGGCAAGCTGGAAAAGCTGATTCAAAGCTTTCATTATGGGAAAATTCTCAGAGAAGGGATGGAGGTCGCCATCATTGGCAAGCCCAATGCGGGCAAATCCTCTCTGCTGAACCGTCTTTCCCGGAAAAACCGGGCTATCGTTACCGACATTCCGGGAACCACCCGGGATATTCTAGAGGAATATGTAAATATTCAGGGTCTCCCCATTAAACTGGTCGATACTGCCGGGTTAAGAGAAACAGAGGATCAGGTTGAGAGGATGGGTGTTGAAAAAGCACTTGATGTAATCCAATCAGCTGATTTGATCCTGTTCATTCTGGATGCATGGAGCGGTTTTGAAAAGGAAGATGAGCAAATTCTGAAAACAGTGGCAGGCTACGAGGGAAAAACCCTTTATATCATCAACAAAACAGATAAAACCGATGAAGGCAGGCTGATGGAAATTCGTGATAAAATTCCTGTCGCCATTGAAATATCGGTTTTGGAGGATTCGGGGATACATGTGCTGGAGAGTGAAATTCATCATTATGTCAACAAAAATGATTTAGATACCGATAATCAGGTTCTTGTTACCAACGCAAGGCACAAGCAGCTTCTGGCGAGCAGCCTGGAAGGATTGCAGTCCGCATTGAGGCTTGCAGAAGAAGCGATGACCCTGGATATCCTGGCAATGGAAATCAAATCCGCCGCTGAAAAATTGGGGTTCATTACAGGCCATGAGGTTTCAGAAGAGGTCGTGATGAACATATTCGAAAGATTTTGTGTAGGAAAATAGAGTGTGCTGCAGGACGTGAAAAAGCTGCTCCTTTGTGCTGCAGGCTATTCATAGAAGAGAAGGGATAATATGGGCTATACTCACGAGCCATATGATGTAATTGTCGTCGGCGCAGGGCACGCAGGCTGTGAGGCAGCTTTGGCTGCAGCAAGGATGGGCGCGAAAACGGCTGTATTTTCAATGAATCTGGACAGCATCGCCAACATGCCCTGCAATCCGAATATAGGAGGCACCGCGAAGGGCCATCTGGTGCGGGAAATAGATGCACTGGGCGGAGAAATGGGTAAATGTGCCGACAAGACACTGATACAGTCCCGCACGCTGAACACTGCGAAAGGGCCTGCAGTATATTCTTTGCGCGCCCAAATCGATCGCAGATCCTACCAGCGGGAAATGAAACATACTCTGGAGCTGCAGGAAAATCTGCATGTATGCCAGGCTGAGGTAGTAGAAATTCTGGAACAGGATCATAAGGTTACCGGCATTAAAACACATATCGGCTCCATTTTTCCGTGTAAAGCGGTTATCCTGACGACGGGGACTTATCTGAAGGGAAAAATCATCATAGGGGATGCCTCTTACAGCGGCGGACCGGACGGGCTTTTGCCCGCCAATCAGCTTTCCGATAACCTGAAAGCTCTCGGGCTGGAGCTAATGCGTTTTAAGACGGGGACGCCCTCTCGCATTAACCGAAAAAGCATAGATTTTTCGAAAATGATTGAACAGCCCGGGGACGATCCAATCGTGCCCTTTTCCTTTGAAAATGAAACCATTGAAAGGGAACAGGTATCCTGTCATCTGATCTATACCAATGATGAAACCCATCGGATTGTCCGGGAAAATCTGCATCGCTCTCCACTTTACAGCGGCACGATTGAGGGCATTGGCCCCAGGTATTGTCCTTCCTTTGAAGACAAGGTGGTTCGCTTCGCGGACAAGGAAAGGCATCAGGTTTTTGTTGAGCCCATGGGTCTGGATACCGAGGAGGTTTATCTGCAGGGCTTTTCCTCCAGCATGCCGGAAGATGTTCAGCACGCGATGATAAGAAGCCTTCCGGGCCTTGAAAAGGCACAAGTGATGCGCAATGCTTATGCCATAGAATATGACTGTATCAACCCTCTGGATTTAAAGCTTTCGCTGGAGCTTCAAAAATTTGAGGGATTATATTGCGCAGGGCAGATTAACGGAAGCTCAGGTTATGAGGAAGCTGCTGCCCAGGGCTTGATTGCCGGTATTAACGCTGTATTGAAGATCAGAGGTGAAGAACCGTTGATTCTGGACCGGTCGCAGGCTTATATTGGGGTTCTGATCGACGATCTTGTCACAAAGGGAACCAATGAACCATATCGTATGATGACCTCCAGAGCGGAATACAGATTGCACCTGCGTCAGGACAACGCCGACAGCCGGCTTACTGCGGTAGGCTACCAGCTGGGGCTTATTTCCCCGGAAAGGTATCAAAAGCTTTTAACAAAACAACAGCTGATCCAGGATGAAATCGAAAGGCTGAAGGCAAAAACTGTTCCGCCTTCGGAAAAAGTGCTTGCTTACCTGGATAAGTATATTAGCTCACGGATTGCAAGCGGGATGAAGCTTTTTGATCTGCTAAAAAGGCCGGAGCTGGAATATCAGACGCTTCGGGAAATAGACGATGAATTTCCGGATCTTCCTGCACAGGCGGCTGAAGAGGTCTCCATATCGGTTAAATACGAAGGATATATCCTGAAACAGCTTCAACAGATTGAACAGTTCAAAAAAATGGAGCAAAGATTAATTCCTGAGGAAATTTGCTATGAAAAGATCGCAGGTCTGCGCATTGAAGCCAGACAAAAGCTTGCCAGGCACAAGCCTCGTTCCCTGGGGCAGGCCTCCCGGATATCAGGGGTTTCCCCTGCGGATATCTCTGTTTTGGTGATTTATCTGAACATGATTAGCAGGAGGAAAGAGGAATGACCCGTGAAAATGCGGAACTGTTAAAAAGCGGTGCATCATGTTTTGGTGTTCATATGAATGAGCAGCAGGTGTATGCGTTCAGCCGCTATCATGAGCAGCTGATTGACTGGAACGAAAGGATCAATTTAACAGCGATAACCGAGGAAAGAGATGTCGTAATCAAGCACTTTATTGATTCTGTGTCCATTTTGCGTTATTTACCCGAAGGAACTGAAACGGTAATCGATGTGGGAACTGGCGCAGGTTTTCCGGGAATTCCAATGAAAATTGTTCAAAGCAGCCTGAAGGTTACGTTGCTGGATTCGCTGGAAAAAAGAGTCCGGTTTTTAGAAACGGTGATCATGGAAAATCAGCTTTCCGGGATGCAGGCAATTCACGGCCGGGCAGAAGACTTTGCCCGGGAAAAGTCTCATCGCGAGTGCTACGATGTGGGTGTCGCGCGTGCTGTAGCGTCATTGCCGGTTTTATGCGAATATATTCTGCCATTTGTGCGCATTGGCGGGGTTTTTATTGCGATGAAGGGCAGTGAGGTTCAAAACGAGCTTGAACAGTCAGGTAAGGCCATTTCAATTCTCGGCGGAACAGTAAAAAAGGTGGAGCATTTTACGCTTCCATTCGATCCGATGGAAAGACACATTATTTTGATAGAAAAAATCAGACAGACACCGACACAATACCCAAGAAAAAGCGGCAAACCAACAAAGTCACCCTTACGATAAGCACGAAAACTATGGAACATGACCATTTCCTGCGACCGAATCCCTGAAAAATAAAAAGGTATTAAAAAAGGGAACGGCGAATATAGAAGTCGTGAAAAGATTGTGCATCTTTTGTTCATTCAAAAACAAAAGAAGAAGAGTAAGGAAGGTGCCGCTATGACTTTGCAGGAAAGATTTATGTTCAACAGATCGGATAAAAAGGAGAATCAAAAGAAAATCACCTATATCCCGATTGATAATATAAGGCCCAATCCCTATCAGCCCAGGCGTAACTTCGAGCATGGTGCCCTGGAAGAGCTGTGCAATTCCATTAAGGAATATGGGGTCATTCAGCCCATTAATGTACGAAAAACACCCTCCAATCACTACGAGCTGGTTGCCGGCGAAAGGCGATTAAGGGCATCCTCCATGGCCGGCTTAAAGGAGATTCCAGCGATCATTATCGATGTTAATGAAGATGATTTGGCGATTATGGCCCTCATTGAAAACCTCCAGCGGGAGGACCTGGGTTACATGGAGGAAGCCGAAGGGTATCGCAACCTTATCAAGGATCATGGGCTTACCCAGGAAGATCTGGCTCAGAAAATCGGAAAAAGCCAATCTACCATTGCAAACAAAATACGCCTTTTAAAGCTTGCGCCCATGGTCAAGAAGATGCTGCAGGATCATCAGCTTACCGAGCGTCATGCCCGGGCTTTGCTAAAGCTGCATGACGAGCAGATTCAGCTGAAAGTACTGCAAAAGGTTTGTGAAAAGGATCTGAACGTGAAAAAAACAGAAGAGCTGGTGCAAAAAGCTCTGGACAAATATGTAGACCCAGTGATGTATGAAAACGGGAAGCGCCTTACCCGTTCCATCAAAGACATCCGAATTTTTGTGAACACTATACGCCAGGCTATTGACATGATGAAAAAATCCGGCGTCAACGCCAAGGCAGCGCAAATTGACAGGGGTGAATTTGTAGAGTTCATCGTCAGAATTCCCAAAAAGGAGCAGACCATGAAACGGGCGCAATAGGCCATAAAACATAACTTATGGTAGAATACAGAGTCTGTATAACACTTCCGTGATTGTGTACGGAAGTGTTTTTCGATTTTATGAATTATATATTTCTTTATTGTATAAGATCATTTAGTTTTCCAGTGGTACCTGTCTCCAAGCAGTAATGTTTATTCAATAGCGCATGAAATCCGGAGAACAAGGTGTAGACAGAAACGGAAAACTTTATTAAAATAGATTAGGGCTAAGATATTGGAAGATATTTTTCTATCCATTTCAGCGACCATTGGAAGGGAGTACATTTCAATGCCAGACAACAAAATGCCCGAGGAGAAAGACTTTAATATTATTCCGGTAGATATCGAAGCAGAGATGAAGCAGTCTTTCATCGATTATGCCATGAGTGTCATTATCGACAGAGCACTTCCGGATATCCGTGACGGGTTGAAGCCGGTTCACCGCAGAATTCTATATACCATGCATATTTCAGGCTTTACACCGGATAAGCCATACAGAAAATCTGTTGCAACGGTCGGTGAAGCATTGAAAAGCTTTCACCCCCACGGTGATGCTGCGGTTTATGACAGCCTCGTACGCATGGCACAGGATTTTTCATTGCGCTACCCATTGGTGGATGGGCATGGTAACTTTGGTTCGGTAGACGGGGACGCTCCCGCAGCCATGAGGTACACCGAAGCAAGAATGTCCAAAATAGCCGTAGAGATGCTGCGTGATATTAATAAAGATGCTGTTGATTTTAAACCCAATTTCGATGATCACGAAATAGAACCGGTTGTTCTTCCTTCACGTTTCCCAAACCTGTTGGTGAACGGTTCTTCGGGAATCGCCGTCGGTATGGCAACCAATATTCCTCCGCATAATTTAACGGAAACCATCAATGGCATTATTCAAACGATAGACAACCCGGATATCGATATCAACGAACTCATCGAGTACATCAAGGGCCCCGATTTTCCTACAGGAGGCATTATTCTGGGCAAAAAGGGAATCCGGGATGCTTATATGACAGGCAAGGGCAGGATTGTTGTCCGCGCGGTTACTGAAATTGAAACCTATAACAATAACAGGCAGCGCATTGTGGTTTCTGAATTGCCCTATCAGGTAAATAAAGCAAGGCTGCTTGAGAAAATTGCCCAGCTTGTAAAGGATAAAAGGCTCGATGGTATTTCAGATCTTCGCGATGAATCTGACAGGCGCGGCATGCGCATGGTTATCGAGCTGAAAAGAGATGCCAATGCCAATGTAGTGCTGAACCAGCTGTTTATGAATACACAGCTGCAGGATTCTTTCAATGCGAATATGCTTGCTCTGGTTCAAACGCCCGAAGGGAAATTTGAACCTAAGGTTGTCAATCTGAAGGAAACCATTGTTCACTATATCAGCCATCAGGAAGAGGTTATCCGTCGCAGAACCAAATACGATCTTGAAAAAGCAGAAGCCCGGGCTCATATCCTGGAGGGTTTGAAAATTGCGCTGGATCACTTGGACGAAGTTATTCACATCATCCGACATTCCCACACCGAGGCCCAGGCTAAAGAAAACCTGATGCAGCGCTTCTCATTCAGTGAAAAACAGGCCCAGGCCATCGTCGATATGCGGCTTGGTCGTTTGACTGGGCTGGAACGGGAAAAACTGGAACAGGAATATCAGGAGGTTCTCGCAAAAATTGCCTGGTACAAAGATATTTTATCCAAGCCAGAGCTGGTTCATAACATCATCAAGGAGGAACTAACCGATATCAAGAACCGTTATGGTGACGAAAGACGAACAAAAATCACCTTTGACACGAATGATATTGAAATGGAAGATTTAGTGGACGATGAGGACATCGTTGTTACCTTAACCCATTGCGGATATATCAAGCGAACCACCATAGACAATTACAAAAGCCAAAAGCGTGGGGGCAAGGGCATCACTGGGCTGACTACCCGCGAAGATGACTTCGTAACAAACATCTATACCACCTCCACACATCGCTACATTTTGTTCTTTACGAACAAGGGAAAGGTATATAAGCTGCGTGCGTGGGATATTCCGGAAGCAGGGCGCCAGGCAAAGGGAACTGCCATCGTGAACCTTTTGGAGATGGATGCTGATGAAAAGGTAAATGCCGTTATTACCTTAACGGGTGAAGAAAAAGGCATGTACCTGTTTATGGCAACCCGCGGAGGAATGGTGAAGAAAACACCCCTCGAACAGTATCTTAACATCCGTAAAGGTGGCCTGCTGGCAGTTTCACTAATAGATAACGATGAGTTGATAGAAGTACGCCTCACAGACGGCAGCCATGACATCCTGCTGATCACGAAAAACGGCATGTCTATCCGATTCAGGGAAAAGGATGTCCGACCCATGGGAAGAACATCGCAGGGGGTTATCGGTATTCGTCTGGATGACGATGATGAGGTTATCTCCATGTTGCGTTATAATGAGGATACTACCCTGCTGGTGGTAACCGAAAATGGGTTTGGCAAGCGGACCGAGCTGGAGGAGTATAAGGTACAAGCCCGTGGCGGAAAAGGCATTCTCACCTATAAGGTCACTGAAAAAACCGGTATTTTAATCGGTGCCAAGCTTGTGGATGAAGAAGACGATATTATGCTGATCAATCTGGATGGAAATATTATCAGAATGCATGTAGATGAGATTAGCATCCTCAGCCGGGTCACTCAGGGCGTTACATTAATGAGAACCAATGAAGAAAATAAGGTTGTTTCCATTGCCCGTATTTCAAAAGAGATGAAAGAGGACGAAGAAGAGACCGAGGAAGAATAGCATTCTTCCGGTTATGAAAAGTTACATTCATGGATGAAAGCCTGTATCTGCAGGCTTTTATTGTTCATGAGTAATTAAAACGAGGAAGTGATGTCCCCGGCCCCACGTCTTTAATGCAATCTTTACCCAAAGGCTAAAAACTTGTTTTGGCGGCGTCACAGGCCAACACAGTAAGATGATCATATATAGGGTTGACATAATTTTGTTGTCGTGTTAGGATAATTGAGCCGCATTCATAGATCGATAATTTACGAGTAATGCCGGAAGATTTAACTGGAATCTTGGAAGAAAAAGGAGTAAAAAAAGTTAATCTGAAGGTGTTGACAAACAGAAAGCGGCATGATAATATATATAAGCTGTCGCCAATAATTCCTTAAACATGCTGTACAAGCGTGATTCAGGGATGAGGATGACAAACCGGCGGAAGCCGGAGCTGGACATTGAAAATTGAACAATGCAGATATAATGGAAAATGACGAATCCGTTAATTCAGATAATAACGTTTAGTGCAGCAATGCACGGAGCGTTACTGTCAAAACACTTTGAGTATTTTTGAAACGCTAGTTTTCAAATTAAAGCTTAGAGTCAAACATCAAAACGCTTAACTGGTTTGTTTTCCACTCGTGGAAAACAAATGAGTTCGTAATTCACTCGTGAATTATGAACGAGTATAAAGTTTAATTTGAGGGTTTGATCCTGGCTCAGGACGAACGCTGGCGGCGTGCCTAACACATGCAAGTTGAACGGGATTCGTGCTCAACACCGAGCATTCGGGGCAGCAAGAGGAGCGCTTAGCGTTAAGATACTTGCCGAACAACCCCGGTGCTGGGTGTTGAGCATGATGAGAGTAGCGGACGGGCGAGTAACGCGTGAGTAACCTGCCCTTTGCTGGGGGATAACATCGGGAAACCGGTGCTAATACCGCATAAGACCACAGTGCCACATGACACAGCGGTCAAAGCTCCG
>JAGOJH010000061.1 GCA_017995215.1 Thermoclostridium sp. | reverse complement strand
AAATTTATCGTTTTTTTGTCCTGTGTTTTCATTGTTCTGCTGGGTGCCATCATCCTTACGGAGCAGAAGATATCAACCAGGAACGAAGCGGAGACCCTGTTTCAGCTTAGCTTTCGGGATATTGATTTTGACACGGAGATTACCGGAGGTTTTGAGCAGAGCACATATGAGGCTGGCTACTGGATTGAAGCCGAAAATGCAGAGGACCGCAACCGAATCAGAAGCTGGGGAATCGCCCGGGGAAAGGACAACAAAACACCACGGGCAGATCCGGGGGCAGCGGAGCTTTTACAAAAATATCAGGCAATCTATCTTGCTGATCCTGAAAAACCGGTAGTTTACCTCACCTTCGATGAAGGGTACGAGAACGGTTACACCGCTGAAATCCTGGACATTCTGGCCAGGCAGAAGGTCAATGCCATTTTTTTTATCACGGGGCCTTATTTGAATCAACAGGAAGTACTGGTGCGCAGAATGGTTGAGGAAGGTCATGCTGTGGGAAACCATACGGTAGGTCATTTCAGCCTGCCCACCCTGAACGATGAAAGAATGAGAAAGGAAGTTTCCGAGCTTGAAAATCTTTTCTATGAGAAATTCAGCAGGCATATGCACTTTCTCAGGCCTCCGAAAGGTGAGTACAGCGAGCATTCCCTGGCGGTTACGTCGGAAATGGGTTATATCAATGTATTCTGGAGCTTTGCGTATGACGATTGGAACAGAAACAACCAGAGAGGCTGGGAACACGCTTATAACAAGGTTATGCCGAACCTGCACAACGGTGCGGTGCTGCTGCTGCATGCCGTGTCCAGCGACAATGCGCACGCACTCGAAAGAATCATAGAAGATACACGGAAAAAAGGATATGAGTTTGGGGATGTGTTTAACCTGATTCCCCTGGTAAGGGGGGAGAACCAGTGAAAGGAGGAAAGAACAGTACAAAAAAGAAAAAGGACTCTTTGACAGTCAAGGAAAAAATGGCAAAAATGCTGGAGATCCCTAGCGAAGTGGTTTCCGACCGTCCGCGGATTACAACCGTGGGAAAGCGGGAGGTTTTTGTGGAGAATTACAAGGGGATTCTTGAGTTTTCCAATGAGATTGTCAGAATCAGCTCAAACTACGGAATAATCACCATCATCGGCAAAAACATGAAGATACGCGAAATCACCAGCGAAGACATTATCATTTACGGTAGCATAGAAAACATTGATTACCTGGAGTAATTTTAGGAGGACATATGTTCCTGATTCGCTTGTGGCATTATTTAAAAGGTTATGTTATTATAGTTGTGAGTGGTTTTTCGGTAGAAAAGTTTATCAATATCTGCACAAGAAGGCAGATTTTATTATGGGATATGGAGAGGCAGGACGGTGCTGCGGTATGCATGAAAATGAGCATCCACGGCTTCAAAAGCGCCCGGAGTGCAGCGCGTAAGGCCCGCGTCCGGGTTCGGATCCGCGAAAAGAGAGGTCTGCCATACCTTTTCACCCGATACCGGAAACGAAGAGGTTTTTTGCTCGGAATTCTCGCGTTTGCCATCCTCATATACCTGATGACATCCATCATCTGGTCCATTGAGATTACCGGAAACACGCAGGTAAGTACCAACGCACTTGTCGAACAGCTAAATGATATGGGAATTTACCGGGGCGCTGTAAAGCGCTTTATCGATCCAAAGCGCCTGGCCGATACCTTTATGTTGAACAACCGCCAGCTGTCCTGGGTGGGTGTTGATATACGCGGAACAAAGCTTTACATCTCGGTGAAGGAGGGAATACAGCCTCCAAAGGTGGTCGACGCCGACAAACCCTGTCATGTTGTTTCAACCCGGGACGGAATCATTCTTTCCATACAGGCCAAAAACGGGTTGACAATGGTCAAACCGGGAGATACTGTAGTTAAAGGCCAAATTCTGATATCCGGAAACATGGAAAGCATTCATCCGGAATTTGGCTCAAAGCAAATCCATGCCATGGGTGAGGTGATCGCCCGTACATGGTACGAAATAAAAAAAGAGGTGCCGGTAAAGAAGGTCATTCGAAAACGCACCGGGCGGGAATGGAACAAATACAGCGTTTATTTCCTGGACTTTTTAATCCCGCTGCCATCCGGGAAAAACCCCTGGCAAAGCTTTGAAACCGGCATTTTTGACAAAACGCCGGTTATTGCTGACAAATTCAGACTTCCCATGGGGCTGACCATACAGCGATTCTTCGAAGTGGAAGAGGAGGAGCTGGCGCTTGGCCAGGATGAAGCCAGGGCTCTTGCCCAACAGGTAGCTCTGCAGGAAATCACCAGAGATATGCCCCCTGCGGCGCAGGTTGTCGATCGACAAATCCAGCTTGCTTCGGAAGGGGACAGGGAATATATCACGATCACAGTGGAGTGTACGGAAGATATTGCGCAGCCGCAGGAAATTGGAGGGAACTGATTGGAGAACGTTATCGAAAGAAGCTTGGAAATATCTGACATTGAAACAGCGATGAACCTCTTTGGACATTACGACCAAAACGTTCGGATACTGGAAAATGCATTGGATGTAAAAATTATCAATCGTGAAAATGAAATGAAGATATCGGGCTCTGAGTCCAAGGTGGATCAGGCCCTTGAAATAGTTCAAAAGCTGTTGGGGATCATTAAGCAGGGGGAAACCATTACAGCCCAGAATGTGAACTATCTAATCTCGCTAAATCAGGACAACGTTGGCGAAGCCGATGAATTGCCACTGGATTTGGTGTGTCTGACAGCCCGGGGAAAGCCGATCAAATCAAAAACCTACGGTCAAAAGAAATATATCGATGCCATTCGCAGAAATACCATTGTCTTTTGCATTGGGCCGGCCGGAACGGGGAAAACTTTTCTGGCGGTTGCAATGGCGGTAAAAGCCTTCCGGGAGAAGCAGGTCAGCCGTATCATTTTAACACGGCCTGCGGTGGAGGCCGGTGAACGGCTGGGCTTTTTGCCGGGAGATCTGCAAAACAAGGTAGATCCGTATTTACGCCCGCTGTATGACGCCCTGTATCAAATCATGGGTGCTGAAACCTACCAGTCCAACCTGGAAAAAGGAATTATCGAGGTTGCCCCGCTGGCCTATATGCGCGGACGGACCCTGGACGATTCCTTTATCATTCTTGATGAGGCACAAAATACTACCCCCGAACAGATGAAAATGTTTTTAACCAGGATCGGTGCAGGTTCAAAGGCTATCATCACCGGTGACATCACCCAGATCGACCTGCCGGGCGACAAAAAATCCGGGCTTGTCGAGGTGCAGAGGATTCTCACCGAAGTGGACGGGCTTTGCTTTATTTATCTTACAGGCCGGGATGTCATCCGCCATGAGTTAGTTCAGCGTATCATCCGGGCATACGAGCAGTATGAAAGCCGCAGCCAGTCAAAGGCAAAGAGAAACGATTCCATGCTCCGGTAAAACGATATAAGGCAGGTGAATACAGATGAAGTCTGCGAAGGAGAAGAAAAAAAGCAAGAAAACTTTTGGACAAGTCTTTTATAATGAAAATTTTCAACGGGTTATCATAGGGGTGATCTCACTGCTGGCTGTTTTTATCATGATCGCCGGCGGAGCCGAACCCAAACGCTACAAGCTTACCATGGGCGCACCTTCTGGTTTTGATATCAATGCTCCGCGTGACATCGAAAATACGATGAAAACTGAGGAACTGGCCATGGAACGGGTGAATGAGGTTCCTCCCGTAATCAGCGAGCTTGAAGCGGCCAACACAAGGATGCTCAGCAGCGTTTATGATTTTTTCGATACACTGGATACCCTTCGCACAAAGCTGATCCCCATGCTGGAGGCCGACCCGGAGCTAAAGCTTGATGGCCTGCTGACCGCCGAGAATCAGAACACGCCAATCCCTATTTTGATGGATATGACACAGGAGCTAAGGGCCTACCTGTTTCGGCTGGAAACTGGTACTGAAATCAGTGTGCTGAAGCAGCTGCTTATCCGGGACATTATGCCACAGTTATCTGCCATGGCCATTACTCAATCAAACATATCACAAGTTTTAGAGGGCTACCATCTCCGAATCGAAAATACGATTCCATCCATTCAGATGCAGCGGGCTGCCATGGAAATCCTTTCAGGTGTGGTGGTACCGAACAGCATGGTGGATGAAACCGCCACTGCAAAGCAGAAGAACGCCTTCCTCGAGGCTTACAAGCTTGAGAACCCTGTGATGGTTTATGAAGGGGAAAGGTTTATCCGCAAGGAGGATATCATTACACCCGATCTCGTGGATGTAGCTAGAAAATTGGGTATTCTCGATGAAAAAACCGGCCCGGATTATCTGTTCTTAGCCTCCGTGTTCCTGCTGCTGGTGATGCTGTGGTTTATTCTGGCCATTTTCATCCGATCCTTTACACCAAAGGTTTATCAAAGCAGGAATGAACTGCTGTTTATCGCAAGCATTATTGTCTTAACAGTTTTTCTGGCGCTGATGGCAAGGGAGTTTATTCCCGAGTATGCCCCCTATATTACCATCGGCTTTATCGCCCCGGTATTGCTGGCTATTTTCATCAATATCCAGTTATCCATCATTGTGAATCTGATCCTCACGATTTCCCTGTCCCTGCTGTTTCCAGACAATCTCACCTTTGTGTTCATGTCGGTCATCAGCGGCACCTTCGCAGCATTTTTATCAGCCAATGCCAATCAGCGCAGAAGGATTTCCCTTACCGGTCTAATCATCGGCTCGGTGAATGTATTTATTGTGGCTTCAACCGGCGTCATTGAAAAGAATGACTGGGTTACCATTCTCGAGCGGGGAGGGCTTTCCTTTTTGAACGGAATTTTATCGGTAATTTTCGCTATTGGGCTGCTTCCCATTTTTGAAAGTTTATTTAATATGGTCACACCTTTAAAGCTGCTTGAATTGGCTGATCCAAACCACCCGCTGCTGAAAAGGCTTTTAATGGAAGCCCCGGGAACCTATCATCACAGCCTGATGGTGGGAAACCTGGCCGAGGTCTCGGTCAGAAGCATTGGCGGCAATTCCTTGATAGCACGGGTCGGCGCTTATTTCCATGACGTTGGAAAGCTGAAGCGGCCAGCCTTTTTCAAGGAAAACCAAATGTCGGAAAACCCTCATGACAGAATCACCCCGAACCTCAGCACGCTGGTGATCACCTCCCATACAAAGGACGGTGAGGAACTGGCCATCAAATACAAACTTCCCAAACCTATTCGCGATATCATTGTTCAGCACCATGGCAATACGCTGGTGGCCTACTTTTATCACAAAGCCCGCCAGGGGGGTAAGGGAACAGAGGCAAAAGAAAACAATTTCCGTTATGAGGGGCCAAAACCGCAAACCCGCGAGGCCGCTGTCGTTCTGTTGGCCGATTCTGTGGAAGCCGCAGTGCGCTCCATGCAGGAAAAGACGAAAGGAAAAATTGAGGGGTTGATCCGTAAGATCATCAAGGATAAGCTGGACGACGGGCAGTTGGATCATTGCGACCTTACCCTGAAGGATCTTACTGATATTGCAAACGGCTTTTTAACGGTTCTCAGCGGGTTCTTCCACGAGAGAACCGAATACCCCGAACTCGAGAAGAAAAACTCCCTGTCCGAGCTGGACAATCAGGTATATACGAATAGCCCTGCAGAAAAGAAGGAGACACAAAATGAAGACAACCATACAAAACAAGCTGAAGAAAAGATACCTTCCGATGAAACCGCTGAAGCAGCTGCTAATGACGACAGTGCAAACATCATTGAAGACTGAGGGCTTCGAAACCCCGGCAGAGGTTTCCATTATGCTGGTTGAAAATGAAGAGATCCGCGGAATAAACCGGCAGTTTCGGGCGAAAGATAGTGATACAGATGTGTTGTCATTCCCCATGCTGCAGATGGAAGAGGGAAGGTTTATGGAAGCACCGGGCGCTTGCGATATGGTCAATGGAAACCTGTTGCTGGGCGATATCGTCATATCCGTTCCCAAAGCGCTGGAACAGGCGAAAAGCTATGGTCATTCCGTGCACAGAGAGCTGGCATTCCTAACTGTTCACGGCCTGTTGCATTTGCTGGGCTATGACCATGAGGAACCTGAACAGGAAGAGAAAATGACGGCAAAACAGGAAAAAATTCTTACAGAGCTTGGTCTGCCACGAAATGAAGTGTAGTGTTGACCATATCAGGAGTAAGAAATGAAAAGCAGAAGTTTACTCAAGAGCTTTCAATATGCTTTGCAGGGTTTGAAGGCTGCCTATATCGGCGAAAAGAATTTCAGGATCCATTGCATTGCCGTTGTTCTCGTTGTTATTTGCGGGGTCCTGTTTGGGCTATCCATAGAAAGATGGGTGCTTCTGGTTTTAACGATAGCCTTTGTGCTGGTGTGCGAGGTGTTTAATACCGTTGCCGAAACCCTGGCGGATATGATTACGCAGGAGTATTCTCCGCAGGCTAAAAAGGTAAAGGATCTCGCTGCAGGGGCTGTTCTCATTTCAGCTATCGCTGCTGTGCTGGTAGGGGCATTCATTTTTATCGAGCCCGCACTTGCATGCCTGAAAACGATATTTGGTATGTGAAATGTTTATGAGGAGAGACAATGTTTACCGAAGAACTTGAGTTTTATATCCTGATGATCCCTGTTCTGCTAATATCATTGACCTTTCATGAGTTTTCCCATGGATACATAGCCTGGCGTTTGGGTGACAATACCGCGAAAGACGCAGGCCGATTAACACTCAACCCGCTAAAGCATCTCGATCCGATTGGAACGCTGATGATGTTCGTTGCACGTATTGGTTGGGCAAAACCGGTTCCGGTGGATCCTTCCGCGTTTAAGGACAAAAAGAAGGGGATGATGCTCACAAGCATCGCCGGTCCCATGTCCAACCTGCTGATGGCTTTTATTGTGGTATTTCCACTTCAGGTGGTTTTTGCAGTGGGTTTTAGCAGCATCGATACCGGAACTGGGGCAGTCTACTGGCTTTTTAAATTTTTAGCATTACTTTTCTATGTAAACATCAATCTTGCTGTGTTCAATCTGTTTCCCATTCCGCCGCTGGACGGCTCAAAAATTCTCTCGGCCGTGCTGCCCACAGACCTTTACTTTCGGTTTATGCGGTATGAGCAATTTATCGGGCTGGCTTTTTTAGTCATTGTTATGATCTTTGGGGAGAAATTTGGAGAGGTAATCGGTTTTTTCACCGAACCCATTTCCAACAGCATGATGTGGATTGCTGCAAAGGTTGTGGGGCTTTTCCTTTAAGCCATTGCCCTGCCTCTGGACTTTGATGCCTGAATGCGATAAACTGTTTATTGGGGAATATTGCAGCGGCACCGGACAAGCCTCAGGGTTATTCGTATTTGCACTGCCGGTTCCCGGATATCAGCGGTTTGGCTTTCAAAGGAGATACCAATGAAAAGTTCCCTGCATGAAGCATGCACTATTCGATTGAAAAACTTCGAAGGCCCCTTCGATCTGTTGTTTTTTCTGATTGAAAAAAATCAAATCGATATTTATGATATTCCCATTGTTGAGATTACCGACCAATACATGGACTATCTTTTTGCCATGCAGGAGATGGATCTGGAGATAGCCAGCGAGTTTCTGGTCATGGCGTCCACACTGCTGCACATAAAATCCAGGCTGCTGCTTCCGGTTCATAATCAGGAACAGGCCGAGCAGGTCGATCCACGGGAGGAACTCATTTTAAAGCTCGTGGAATACAAAAAAGCGAAAGAGTTTTCCGTGGTGCTTCGCGAAAAGGAAATGGAATGGAGCAGAGTGTTTTACAAGCTGCCTGAAGTTTTGCCGGAAGCTGCCTATGAGGTCATCCTCGAGGTCTCACCGGCCTGCCTGAAGGATTTTTATCAGAATGTGCTGCAAAACTATCAGGATCGTCAGAATGATGTTTCTAAAAAAATGAATCGTATTCTGCAGCATGAAAAGGTTTCACTGCGTATAAAAATCAAAGAGCTTCTTGGCTGGCTGAAGAATGGGATACGGTTGTGCTTTTCCAAGGTTTTCAACCTTCGGAAAATGTCGCGGCTCGAGGTCGCAACGGGTTTTCTTGCCGCGCTGGAAATTGCCAAATCCGGCAAAGCTCTGCTCCATCAGGAAACCGAGTTTGGGGAGATCTTTCTGGAACGTCAAGATGGCGAAGCTTTTAGAAAGGAAACCATGATCTATGAATGATTTACGGGATATAGAAAGCGTGCTCGAGGCCGTTTTGTTTGCATCGGGCGACGCTGTTTCGCTGGACAGGCTTTCGCAGATCATTGGCCAGGATAAAAAGACCACAGAAAGCATCCTTTCCAATATGCAAATGAAGTACCGCAGCTCCGCAAGGGGAATCATGCTGCGGCAGTTGGATGCAAGCTACCAGCTTTGCACAAAACCTGAATATGAAGAATATATTGCAGCGCTGGGCACAGGACGCAAAAAACAGGGGCTGTCCCAGGCGGCCTACGAAGCATTGGCCATCATCGCATGGCATCAGCCCGTAACCAGGGCTCAGGTCGAGCAAATCCGCGGGGTTAATTCAGATTATGTCATTATAAACCTGGTAGAAAAAAATCTGATCCGTGAGATGGGAAGGCAGGATTCACCCGGAAAGCCCAGACTTTATGGCACCACTGAAGAGTTTTTACGGGTGTTTGGCTTCAATTCCCTCAAAGACATGCCCCAGGTAGATATGAATGAAATTCAAACTGTGATGGAAAACATACCGATTGACTAAATCATCGCCGCATTTCATTAAAGGCATTCATTAGGCCCGGAGAATGCCTTCAGCAGCTGGCAATCAGGTTTGAAGCGATGCAGAGGTATCGCAGTTTTGTATAAAATGGTTGATTATGGATACAATAGCCGGGAGGTGACAATCATGACCCCGGTTATTTTAGTGCTTATCATTTTTCTTTCTTTGCTGCTACTTTTTCTTTTCATTCGTTTTCGCATCTATATTGAATTTACTGCCAAAGAAAGCGGGATCAACTATACCATCAGGGGAAAAATCCTGAAGGTCATCAAGGTGTTTGAAGTGAATGGCGATAGCGATGAAAAGGGTGAAAAGAGTAAAAGGAGTAAAAAGGCCTCGAAATCCAATAAAAAAAAGAAGGATTCGAAGGATGTTTCTTTTCCGAGGATTATCAGAAAAGTGATTGAGAAACGGAACGGGAAGCTTATCCATATTGAGAAGCTATCGGTTGACGGCACTTTTTCAATTGAAGATGCAGCGGCCAATGCGCTGTTGCATGGCCTCTTCCTTACATTATGGCAGTTTTTGGTGATTTTTCTTGCTGCTAATTTCTCTTTGGAGCATCAAAGCTACAACTTTTTACCGGATTTCCAAAAGGACAGAAATGAGATTTTTTTCTGCACCATACTGCGTGTGGAGTCTGTTCACATGGTTCTGCTGGTGTTACATATCCTGATGGAAGCCCGCAAGAAAAAAGCCTGACAGTTTTGAATAGTTTTACCGGTTAATGCAAAGGATAAGCAAGGACTGATAAAGGATGGAGGTGTAGGAATGGGAGCGCATCCAATTGATGAGCTGATGAAAACAGCCATGGAAAGCATACGCGACATGGTGGATGTGAATACGATAGTTGGTGACGCCGTTCAAACCGCAGATGATACGGTCATCATTCCGGTTTCCAGGGTTGCCTTTGGTTTTGCAGCAGGAGGAGGAGATTATCAGGGGCAAAAGGATTTAAAGACCAGTCCGGAAGTGGAAGGTTTTCCTTTCGCCGGCGGCAGCGGGGCAGGTGTAACCATTCATCCGGTTGCCTTTATGGTGGTGGGTAAGAACAGCACAATCAAGCTCTTGCCGGTGGAACACTCTTCGGCGATCGATCGTGTGCTGGACTTTGTACCAGGTTTACTGGATAAGTTAACACCACTGATGGGTAAAAAGAAAGCCGGAGAAGAAGAAATCACAAATCACGAGCACCATGATAAAAAGGAAAAAAGACAACAGGAACCTTTTTAAGGTTCCTGCTGCTTTTAAATTAAAGCGTTTGTCATCAAGTGCTCTCATTGTGATTGTAACCTTTGAATGCTTGAAATTCAAAGGTTACGCCAGTTCAATTACTTGTTGTTATTGGAATCGTATTGAGGATATTGATTACCGGTGAAGCTCTGGAACACCTTTTTCACTATGTTGCCACCGATTGTTCCAGCTTCCCTGGAGGTAAGGTCACCATTGTAACCCTGCTTCAGGTTAATACCCAATTGGTTTGCAATTTCATATTTCATGTTGTCAAAAGAAGTTTTGCTGTTGCTGTTATTGCTGTTTGCCATCTCTTATTCACCTCCTCGCTACTTATTATGGCTGATAAACCTTAATATATAAGTAGAAAGTTATGGTGGTACTGGAAATGACGTATTATGCCAATTTAATGAAAATGATCATACCCGCATATCAATCGTCCTGCCAAGGTTGGGATCGACCGACGGCATGGCTTTCAGCAGATCCTTCATCTGCTGCGTCATCGCATCCTGGGAAAGTTTTTGAAGCGAAGCATGAGCTGCAATGGAAGCATTCATGTTTTTTACAGCATAGTAAGCCCCAATAGCACCTGATACAGATGACATTCACTCACCTCCAGAAAAAAGCTTTATTGTCTGTTTCGTTTATCACGCAAATCTATTTAGCATTAGGTTATCAAGGCAATTGTTGTAGAAAAAAATAATTAGCATCAGCGCATTCAAAAATATTCTCTATTTATTTATACCACGATTCCTCATGAAACTAACAGATTTCTCCCCCAATTTCACCTTTTATAACGAATTCAAATCCTAAAATCAACCAATATGCCACAAAAAAATAAAAATTAACTGATTTTATCCGTTTTTTCCCCCTCTTTTATTGAATTTGTAAAAACGATATGATAAGATAAGCTAAGGACGATATTATTCATGAAATCATCATTTAACGAAAGAGAAAAAAGAATCCGTGTTCTTTAAGGGGTGATCAATTTGTTAGGTAAATTGCTTTTCCCAAACAGGCAGCTGGAAAAGTCGTTGGATGCCGCATGGCTTCGCAACGAGGTCATCTCCGGGAATGTTGCAAATGCTGACACCCCCGGTTATAAACGACAAGATGTGCAATTCGAACAATTTTTAAACTCCGAAATGAAAAACAGTCGAATCGAAAGCGGGCAAACGCGTCTGTCGGGGGACGGTAATGCCAGGGTGGTTGAAGACCACAGTGGCTACAGCTATCGCCTTGACGGCAACAATGTGGACATGGAGCGTGAAATGGCGCAGATGGCAATGAACACCCTGCGTTACAACACGCTTATTCAGCGTATGAGCGGCCAGTTCAGCAAGCTGCGCAACATTATCCGCGGGAGGTAGCCATGGGTTTTTTTACTGCACTTGAATCCAGCGCGTCTGCGCTAACTGCACAACGGCTTAGAATGGATACCATTTCTGAAAATATTGCCAATGCCAATACCACACGCACCGAAAACGGCACACCTTATCGCAGGAAAACCGTTATATTTCAGGCTGCAAACGGGACCCCATTTTCTTCCTATTTGTCAAAGGCCAGCCGCGAAAGGTTTTCAGGCGGCGGTGTTCGCGTATCTGCCATCGTGCAGGATACCACACCGTTTAAAAGTGTTTATGATCCCGGGCATCCCGATGCCGATGAAAATGGAATGGTTCAGATGCCCAATGTGGAAGTGGTGACCGAAATGGTGAACATGATCTCGGCCACAAGGGCCTACGAGGCTAACGTAACAGCGATCAACACCACAAAATCAATGGCATCCAAAGCGCTTGAAATCGGAAAGTAACCTGACCGGGTCTGCGCAATGATGCAAGTACCGGGCAGCTGCCAGTTGACTGTAATATGATGTGTACTTCATATACTTGCGTGAAAAAAGCTATGAAGTACTAAAACAGAGGATAAATGTTTAAAGGGTTCAAAGGAGAGGGTAAAGATGAGTATAACGGGTCTTCAACCCATACAACAGGGTTTGCTGGTTCAGGGTAAAAATCTGCAGGCTGATCAAACCTCAGAAACCAGCTTCAGGGATATCCTGACCCAGGCCCTACAAAATGTGAATAAACTGGAAAAAGAATCCGAAGCCATTACCAGCGACTTTATTGCGGGAAAAACCGACAGCATTCATTCGGTGCTGATCGCAGCTGAAAAAGCCTCTCTTGCAATGGATTTGGTTCTCGAAGTGCGCAATAAGGTACTGGATGCTTATACCGAAATTATGCGAATGCAGGTATAATATACAGGCTGCAGGTCTTGAGGGCATCGTTGGTGTCCCAGCCCCTGTAAACTGTTCTACATAACAAACTCTGTTACAAAAGAAAAACCGGTCTGGAGGGATTTAGAATGCCGGAGGGTTTACAGAAAATACTAAATAAAATAAGAGATTACTGGAAACAGCTTGAGAAAGGCCAGAAAACCAGTATATTTATCACTGCCGGGGCGATTATTGCAGCGCTGGTATTTACCCTTGTCATCAGTCTGCGAACAAACTATGTGCCGCTGCTTGAAAGCGGAAATGAATATGACATAAAGGCAATTGTCGAGTATCTGGACACCAATGGCATCAAATACAAAAAGGCAAGCAACCAGCTAATGGTAGACAGCAGCAAAAAAACCGATATCGAATTTGATCTGGCCAGTGAAGCAGGGCTGATCAGCCCCGATGTCATCTTCGATCAAAGCTGGTCAAAGCTCTCCCTCACCGTTACCGAAGAGGACAAGGCAAAGCTTTGGCGGCAATTCGAGCAAACCAACCTGGTTTATAAGTTAAAAAAGTTTGAAAATGTACTGGATGCATCTGTTCAATATACCAAACCAGAAAAAACCTATTGGGCCAATAAAAACGGCACTGAAGATCAGGGCTCGGCCTTTGTGTCCCTCAAGACAAAGGGGGAGCTTACACCCGCCCAGGTAGAGGCCGCCACCAGGGTTGTTGCCGCATCTATCGGCATTCCAAAAGACAACATCACATTGGTGGATGAGTTTTTGAACCCGCTGAACGCCTCCCAGGCTGATTCCTCGGTGGGTATTGCGGGCACTCAGGAAGAAATGCGGCGCAACAGGGAGCTGGAGCTGGAACAGAAGCTATACAAGCATTTCCGGGTGGGAATGATTCAAAACGCCAATTTTGATACCATGAGCGTTACCGTCAGCGCCATGTTAGATTTTGATGTACTGAACAGCAGGGAAATCGAATATACGGCACCCGACAGCGATGGGCAGGGCTTTATCCGCAACCTTGAAAAAATTGAAGAAAAGCTGAGGAACGGTGAGGAGGGGCAGGCTCCCGGCATGGACAGCAACCCTGGAACTGCTTCCTATCAAATAGGATCCGATGGCAGTTCCAGCTATGATAAAGAACATAACGTGGAAGAACGGTTGTTTAATGAAAAAGAGACCGAGTCAAAAAAAGCATTGGGCAAGCTGGTGGCAGACCAGACAAAGGCAACGATAACCCTTTGGTACGGGCATATTGTTGAAACTGCCGATGCCCTCACCACCGAATATATCGATCAGGTAAAGCAAAACGCCAGCAATGCCATGGGCATTCCGGCCAACAACATTTCGGTCAGCATACAAAAGCTTTTACCCGAGGCTACTGCAGACATTCAGTTCTCCGATAAGCTTGGCCCGTTTGTCGAACAATATGGGTTATATATTCTGATGCTGCTGTTGCTTGCTGTAATGGCGGTGCTTCTGATTCCGAAACGGAAAAAGCAGGAACCTGTCCCAGAGCCAGAACCCGAGCCTGCCTACGCCGGGCCGCAGTTTGTGGTTCCTGAAAAACACAGGCCTGGTCTACCCAATATCGAGCTTGGTGAAAATGATGAACTGAAGCAACAGATTGACAAGTTTGCAGCTTCAAAGCCCGATGCAGTTGCGCAGCTGTTGAGAAATTGGCTTACCGAAGACTGGGATTAGGAGGTACTTGATGTGGCGGCGGTCAGAGGGGAAAACATAAAAGAATATACCGGAAGGGAAAAAGCTGCGATGCTATTAATCACCCTCGGGCCAGAGCGATCAGCACAGATCTTCAAACACCTCAAGGAAGAAGAAATCGAACAGCTCACCCTTGAAATTGCAAACATTCGCAGCGTATCAACCCAGGATAAGGACAGAATTCTGGAAGAATTCTATCAGATATGCCTGGCTCAGGAATATATTACCGAGGGCGGCATCGGGTACGCAAAAGACATTCTTGAAAAGGCTCTTGGTACTGAAAAAACCATGGAAATTATCAACAAGCTGACGGTCTCACTGCAGGTAAGGCCGTTTGACTTTGTCCGAAAGGCTGACCCGTCCCAGGTCCTGAACTTTATCCAAAGTGAGCACCCACAAACGATTGCGCTGATACTGGCCTATTTAAAGCCGCAGCAGGCTGCAGTCGTATTATCGTCGCTGCCTCAGGACAAGCAGGCCGACGTTGCCCGACGTATCGCAGTAATGGATCGTACCTCCCCCGAGATCATCAAAGAAGTGGAACGGGTTCTTGAGAAAAAGCTATCTTCGCTGGTCACCGAAGATTACACGGCAACCGGAGGTCTTCAGGCTATCGTGGATGTATTAAACTCAGTAGACCGCGGCACCGAGAAGTTCATCATGGAAACCCTGGAAATAGAAGATGCCGATCTTGCTGAAGAAATCCGTAAGAGAATGTTTGTCTTTGAAGATATTCTTCAGTTGGATAACCGTGCCATCCAGCGCTTCCTGCGTGAGGTGGACAACACCCAGCTTGCCCTTGCACTGAAGGGTGCCACTGAAGAGGTTCAAAACCTGATTTACAATAACATGTCCAAGCGTTTAACCGAAATGATAAAGGAAGATCTCGAGTTTATGGGCCCTGTAAGGCTGAAGGATGTTGAAGAGGCCCAGCAGAAGATCGTGAATGTGATCAGAAAGCTTGAGGATGCCGGTGAAATAATTATTTCCAGAGGCGGAGGCGACGAAATCGTTGTTTAATGCATATGGCAGCAATGTCTATAAAAAATATCAGGTGAACATGGGCAACCCTTATCCGGTAAAGCCCAGGAGAAACGCTCCGGCCATGGTAAACATGCAGCCTGAGGTCCGTGTTGAGCAGCCGCAGGAGTCTGTATTGGAAAGCGCAAAGCAGCAAGCCGAGCAAATCCTTCAGCAGGCAATGCGGGAAGCCGATGACATGCTTGTACAGGCTCAGGAAAAAATCAGCCTGCATGTGATGGAAGTCGAGCAGCAGGCCAAGGAAGAAGGATACCGGAACGGTGAAAGGCTTGCACAGAAGCATTATCAAAGCTTGATTCAAGAAGCGGAGCAGTTGAAAAGAGAGTCGGAAGAGCTTTATGAGAACACCATCCGAAGCCTGGAAGGGCAGATGGTTGAAACCATTTTGGACATAGCCCGCAAGGTCATCGGGGTGGAACTATCCCAAAACAACGAAACCATCATCGGTCTGATCCGCAAAACATTGCTTTCCACCTCTCCCACGGGTGAAATCGTCGTTACTGTCAACCCGGAAGATTATGAAATTGTCATAGAAAACAAAGAGCGGCTTATCGAAGGGGTTAAAAATATCCGTGAACTGGCGATTAAAAAGGACAGCAGCCTGCAACAGGGCGGGTGTATTGTGGAAACCGGTTTTGGTTCCATAGACAGCAGCATTGAAACACAGATGAAGGCCATCGAAGACACCTTCCATGAAATCTTAGGTGTCCCGGCCTGCGACGAAGCTGCTGCGTCCAGGGAAGAACAAGTCGAAGCTTTGGAGACATAAATGGCTATTCAAATCAATCTGGATAAATATAGAAAAGCGCTTCAAACAAAACAATTTGTATGCTTTAAAGGTCAGGTCACAAAGGTAGTAGGTCTGACCATAGAGTCCAACGGCCCGGAAACCCATGTGGGAGAACTGTGCCGTATAATGAACCCAAGGCTTGGCAAAGAGGTTCTAGCCGAAGTGGTAGGCTTTCGGGACAAGAGTGTCCTGTTGATGCCACTGGGTGAAATGACAGGAATTGCACCCGGCAATGATGTCGTTGCCACCGGCATGGAGTTATCGGTGGGCGTCAGCCAAGGGCTATTGGGCAGGGTGCTGGATGGTCTTGGAAACCCCATGGACGGCAAGGGAAGAATAGATATAGACGGTTATTATGCCGTGAACAACATGCCCCCGCATCCTATGGAAAGGCCGCGTATTGCCGATGTACTGTCACTGGGTGTGAAATGTATCGACGGCATGTTAACAGTGGGAAAAGGGCAGAGAATGGGAATCTTCGCTGGAAGCGGCGTTGGTAAAAGCACTTTGATGGGCATGATTGCAAGAAACACCAAGGCTAACATCAATGTGATTGCGCTGATCGGAGAGCGCGGCCGCGAGGTGCGGGACTTTCTGGAACGAGACCTGCAGGAGGACGGCCTGAAGCGGTCTGTGGTTATTGTGGCAACATCGGATCAGCCCGCGCTCATTCGAAAAACTGGTGCACTGCTGGCTACCGCCATAGCGGAATATTTTCGGGATCAGGGCAATGACGTACTGTTTCTAATGGATTCACTCACACGTTTTTCCATGGCCCAGCGGGAAATAGGGCTTTCCATCGGTGAACCTCCGGTTTCCAGGGGCTACACACCTTCTGTTTTTTCCATCATGCCCAAGCTGCTTGAACGCTCGGGCACATCGGAGAAAGGATCAATTACAGGGCTGTACACAGTTCTTGTAGATGGGGATGATATGACTGAACCGGTTACCGATACAGCCAGAAGCATTCTGGATGGCCACATCGTATTATCCCGCCAAATGGCACACCGCAACCATTATCCTGCGGTAGATGTTTTGGGCTCTATCAGCCGTGTCATGAGTGATATCGTAAACCGTGATCATAAAAAGGTTGCAGGCGAAATCCGAAAAAACCTTGCTGTATACCGTGAAGCCGAAGACCTGATCAATGTCGGCGCTTACGTGAAGGGCAGTAACCCGGATATAGATCGCGCCATCCTTCTGATTTCCCAAATCAATGCTTTTCTTGTCCAGAGCACCACTGATAAATTCAGCTTTGAAGAAACCATGGAACTAATGGAGAAAACCATTCAACCGTAAGCCAGGGTTATCAGATTTGCGGCCTCTGACCTGCTTCAGTAGCATACTTATCCAACCATAAGCAAATGTCATCCCAAGCGGAAAGAAAGAAATACCGAAGAAATGGTTCCTCTTTTGATGATTCTCTTACCATACCCGGGGTAATAAATACTATATAAAGGGGAGAAGGATGCCAACTTTTCATTTTCGTTTACAAACCATTTTGAATATAAAGATCCAGCTGGAAAAAAGCACGAAAAACGAGCTGGGCATTGCCGTGCAAAAATTAGAGCTTCAAAGAAGGATCCTGACCGAAATTCAGGCCGAGGCCGGTGAACAGGAGGAAGAATACCGCAGGGAGAGCACTAATGGCGTGGTTCTGGCAAAGCTGAAACAGCGAATGGAATATATTTCTCTGTTACATCAAAAGGATTTAATTCAACAACAGAGGGTTAACGAAGAGATGAAAAATGTCGATAAAGTTAGAGAGAAACTCATTGAAATTATGAAGGAGAGAAAGGTTCTGGAAAAGCTGAGGGAAAAGGAGCTTGCCGAGTACATGAAGGAGCAGGAAAAAGAAGCGCAGCTGCTGGTAGATGAACTGATCAGCTTTAAAGAATCCAACAAACCGGTTGATATTTGATAAAGCCTAATCCAGGAGAAAACAATGGCACAAAAAAATAATACGAAAGAAAAGGCCCCCAAAACGCAGGGAAGCGATAAGAAGGGTGAATCGGACGGCTTTTTGCACGGATTGCTGACGGTATCATTGTCCATCCTTATCGTTCTTGTGGTGTTTGGCGGGGCTTTTTATTATGTTCTGAAAAATAATATTTACGGGCTCGGTGAACAGTTTCGTCCCAGCCTGGAAAGAATACCCGTACTGAAGCTTGCATTGCCTGCACTGCCTGCATCAGCCGACCCATATGACCCAAAACATCTTACACAAAAAGAGCTTTTGGATCACTACAATTACCTCCGCAGCACGGAGGCCGACCTGAAAGCACAGCTTGAAAAGGCTGCAGCACAGGTAACGGCTCTGGAAGGTGAAAAGCAGCAATGGGTGGATTTGAAGGAAGAGGCTGAAGCCATTCGTTTGGAAAATGAAAATACAAAAAAGCAGATAGAGCAGCAGTTGGCAGAATTGGAAGCTGATAAAAAGGAATTGACCCGGCTTATCGCTGCGGGAAACAAGGACGGCTTTCAGCAATACTATGAAAAAATCGACCCTGAAACCGCAAAGAAAATATATGAAGAACTGGCCAAAGAGGATGTCGTCAGCCAGGAATATAAAACCCTTGCAAAGCCTTATCTGGAAATGGAACCTGCCAATGCAGCAACTATCCTGACCGAACTTGCCGCAAACGACATGCCGATGGTGGTGAACCTGATGGGGGCAATGAAAGCCGATGTGACAGCCGAGATCATTCAAAGCATGGAACCTAAGCTAGCGGCAGAGCTGATGAAAAAGCTGGCAGATAAAAGAATCGGAAATTGAGGGCTTCAAGAACTTTAAACCCATTAACCCATTTGGTTTTACCGAAACTAAGTTATCATCAACACTGAATAAAATATTATTTCTGATGTGAAAGGAGGTGAAAAATATGGTAATCATTAATCAACAGACAACCCTTCCATTCCTGAACACCATGGTTCAAGAGGGTAAAGAAAAATCCGCCGGTGCAGACAGCTTCCTGTCATTCCTGGACAAAAGCCGGAGTAACCCCTTGCACGCATCAAACAATTCAGCAAAATCAGCCCAAAACATTGCAAGACCATTAAAGAGCAACACTGTGAAGGCAAGTAAGGGTGAACCGGGTATAAGGCTTGAACCGTCCGAGGCCGCTGTCCAATCAGAGAAAACAACCGAAATTCAGCCAGAAACAAACAGCGAACAGAATACCTCTGCAGCCGATGCTGAGATGATGAAACAAACAACGGCGATGGCTGAAACTACGGTGGAAAAGACCGAAGAAGACCAGGGTCTGGAGGATTCAGAAAGCCAGGTTCCGCAGCTTAAACAGTCACATATGGCCGAACAGCTGCTTGCAATCATGGATGAAATCATTACAGTGCTGCAGCAGGCGGCCACCCTGTCACAGCCTGTAAAGGAAGAAAACAGTGCCAATGCTTCGGGTGTCTCTTTACAACCATTGGCTGCTGTCCACGATGAGCTTGCAAAATTACTGACAGATCTAACCAGCACTGCAGCACAGCTGGATGGGACAGAAACCGCCGCCAAAGCGATGGTTTTTGCCAGGAAGCTTCAGCAGTTCCTTGGGGAAGACTCCTTTAAGGCGCTTCTTCAGGATGGGCTTGAAATCTCTGTCAGCAAGGGTGTCAGCCTGGAGCAGCTGGCCGGGAAAATGCTAAACGAAGCTGAAAATGCAAAACTTCATCTGGTTCAGACATCGCTGCAGGAAATCACCATACCCGCATTGAAGGCCACAGCCCCCAAAACAACTTTGACCGCGGAAGTTCCCATGGAAAGCGAAGATATCACAGCACAGACCCCGGCTTTTGATGAAAAAGCTATTGTACTGGAAAACGCCAGCAGTGAAGCATCGCAGGAACAAGCAGAAGGCGACTTACAGGACAAGCCGCAGCTAAGAGCAAGCCTCAGCAAAAAAACTGAAGGTTTGGTCGATTTGAAGCCGGAAAACATGCATGAAGCAGTAACTGATCTGCAAAAACCCTTTGGTGAGACGATGGAAACAGTCATTACACAGCCCGTTAAGCCGCAAGCCTATTCAAAAACCGACGTGACTGCGCAAATCGTCGAAAAGGCTGAAACCATGTTCCGGGAAGAAAAAACTGAAATGGTGATGCAACTGAAGCCCGACAGCCTGGGAAAGATTTCCCTGAAGGTTATTCATGAACGCGGGGAGATCATCGCAAGGTTCGTGGCTGAAAGTGAACAGGTGAAAGCTATTTTGGAAGGGAATATGCAGCTTTTGAAGGATTCATTGCAAAAGAGTGGCGTAATGGTTCAAAGCTTGGAGGTTTCAGTGGGACAGCAGGGTGGAGAGCAGCAAAGAAACTGGAACAACAAGCAGAACGAGGGATTACCTCTGGCCGAACCGAAAACTTCAGCCCTTCAGCAAAGGGTTCTCAGGCAGCCGGCATACGGATACGGCGATACTGCGGCAGGCTACTATTCTGCGGAGTCGTCAGAAATTGACCTGACAGCCTAAAAAGGAGGTGAAAAAATGTCACAGGTAAGTTCAGTAAACCAAAACAATATCGATCGGCTCATTGAGACCCAGGAGGCAGCGAAATCCACTAGAAACGTGGATAACAATCTGGGAAAGGACGCTTTCCTGAAGCTGTTAATCACACAGCTGCAACACCAGGACCCGCTGGAGCCGATGGAGGACCAGGACTTTATCGCCCAGATCGCCCAGTTCAGCTCTTTAGAGCAGATGCAGAACTTGAACAGTTCGTTCTCCTATTCAATGGGGTTTTCCTTAATGGGGAAATTCATCTCTGCCGATATCCCCGATGAAACCGGGAAGGTGAAGCAGGTGGCAGGTGAAGTATCAGCCGTGCATTCTCAAGACGGAGTGGTTTATCTGGTCGTGGACGGTGAAGACGTACCCATCGACAAAATTACGAATGTTTCAGAAACACCCATGGGAGCTCAGGGGATGGATCTTGAAAAATACAATAGCCTGATAGGCCTGTTAAGTACGGTAAAGACCACCCTGACAAACACAGAGAAGCCCTTTACGCTAGAGGGAATCATTGCGAAAATCCAGAAGGGTTCTGACGGAATTAATGCTACCCTGGACGAGGTCATTCTCAACGTTACAGGTATTCAAAAGGACGCCTTTAACAGTATAGAAGAGTACCTGGAGGGCATGCAGGGACAAGAGGTTCTGCTTAAGGCCACGGATGTAAAAACCGGACAAGATTTTGAAATCAGGGGTGTCCTGCGACAAGGTGAAAAGATTGCCGACACAGACAACTATAATGTTGTTCTCGACAGTATTGTGATACCTGTTACCGACATCGAGTCCACCCGGAAAATCGATCTGGTTTCCACCGAACAGCAGCTTCTGTCTGAAATTCTAAAAACCCTTAGGGGGATAGAAGAAAGAAATTCAGGCCTGGAAACAGGAACAGAGGCGACTGAAAGCACAGGGGAAACAGAAAACACGGAAGGTGCCAGCAGTACGGAAGAAACATCAGACAGCTCTGCGCAGACAGCTGAAACCGGAGGTGAGGGCTAATGGTATACAATAGCAGGCCCATATCACAGGTTCCACCCGTCACCACAGGCAGTGAGGTGCAAAACAAGCCCATAACCCAACCGTCAGGCAGTTTTGCAAACATTCTTAAGGACAAGCTGGATCAAGATGTAAAAATCTCGAAGCATGCTCAAACACGGATGGAGATGCGCAATGTGAATCTGACCGAGGCCCAGCGCCAAAAGCTGTCAAACGCTATCGACAAGGCGAATGCAAAGGGGGTCAGAGATACGCTGATCGTCATGGAGCGCATGGCATTTGTTGTAAACGTGAAGAACCGAACCGTAATCACAGCTATGAGCAGCGCAGAAATGCGTGAAAATGTCTTTACGAATATTGACGGAGCTGTATTTGCAGATTAGAAGCCGTTTGGAAAACAGCCCATTCACAAC
>JAGOJH010000162.1 GCA_017995215.1 Thermoclostridium sp. | reverse complement strand
TTATCAAAGAAACGAAAAGATAAAAAACATTACGCACTTTTTGAACTAACGCAAAATCCCGCAAGTCTTAATTTATCTAGCTTTGCGGGATTTCTATTTTGTTCAAGTGTCAAACGTGGGATTATATAGAAACTTCTTGCGTAAGTCAAGAGATAAATCAAATTATTCCTGCAAAATATTTATTTTTTTCCATATCGTGGAGTAACCCACCTGAATAATTCCATGACCTGAGTTGACCTGCTGTGATGATGCAACTGGCTTTCGGGCTGTGAGTGATGCTTCAAATCTTGCTGCCTTTTGGTTAGTGTAAAGCAGCAGACTTTACTTACTTTGCTGTTTTTTCTGCAGCCTTGCCAGTAAAGACCCTATGAAGAGCCTGACCTCGTCTACCTTCAACAGGATTGCTGTAATTAAAAAAGCCAGCAATGGCAGGATAAGCTGTGCCCCTGCAGAGATAATTTCCATTAGCTTTTTGCCCACCGTGAAGCTTTCTTCCCATGGAAAGGGGATCAAAGAGGTGGAGAGCCAAAGCACTACCCCGGCAGCAACCGTGGACAGAGATATTTTCGCAAGGAACAGGAAATTTTCGGGTATTAAATTCAGACCGGTTTTCCGGCTGAACACAAGAATAAGGATAAATAAGTAGACCATGTCGGTAATGACATAGGATAACCCGGTTCCGACAGCCCCGAGGTTTGTGTTTTTTGCGAAGAATGAATTGGCCAGAATATTCAGCCCAATCGTACTGGTGCCAATCATGAGTGGAATACGAGTATTATGAATGGAATAAAAGGCCCGATTCAATATGACGACAATGGACTGAAACAGCAGTGCCGGAGCATAGGCCATCAGCGCAAGGCCGTACATCTTACTCTCATAAACAGGCATTTCACTCCATTTGAAAAGGATCTGCATGATCTGACGGTTCATGAGAATGAGGATCATCGTGCTGGGAATGCATAACAGCATAACAGTTCTAAGCCCCTTATACAGCACGCCTTTAAATTCCTCGGTTTTGTCCTGTGCAAAATATGTAGACAATGTAGGCAGAATCGCAACCCCCATAGCCTGGGCAAAAACTCCAAGGGGTAACTGCCAGGTACGGTTTGCGTTGTTCATCATCGTTACGCTGTTTTCGGCAAATTCAGTGGAAAAGCTTCCGCCGACGATCTGATTCACATATACGACGGCAGAGGCTGCAAGAGAAGGAATTGCTAGTGTTAAAAGCTCTTTAAAGGTATCGTTTTTTATGTACATGCGCGGACGATAATGCTTCATGTATTTGAAAGCTGAAGCTAATTGCATGCAGAAATAAATCATCGAGCTGATAACAACACCCCAGGCTGCAACTTCCACCTTCTTACCGCCAAACAGAAAAATGCTGGCGACTACGCACAGGTTGTAAACCACCGGGCCAAAGGCAACCGCCGTAAACTTATGGTAAGCGTTCAGAACACCGTTTAAAAGGCCTGACAGGATCATGAATAAAGCTGATGGAAGAAGTATTCGTGTGAGCTTCAAGGTTAACAAATGCTCAGGCGTGTCGGGAGTAAACCCTTTTGCTGTAAGCTTCAGAAAAGCAGGAGTAAAGATGAAGAAAATAATTTCAACAACGATAACGGCGATGATCGTACAGTTCATGAAGGTTCCCATGGCCTTCCAGCCTTCTTTTTCTTTGTTTTTCGCCAGGCTGGAGGCAAGCACAGGGATGATGGCAGCAGCAATTGCTCCTCCCATCAGCAGTTCAAAAATTAAATCCGGAAGAGTGAACGCCAGAATAAACTCATCTGAATAGCCCTGCGGAGACATGATACTTTTTATCAGCACATTGCGTAAAAAACCGGTTATTCTTGACAGCAGCGTCGCGAACATGACCATGGTTGCCGTTCCCGACAGCTTTTTTTCTTGTCCGGGTATCAAATCCAATTTTCTCCTTTAGTCCCTTATTGCTGGATCAAGTTAAAAACGAGGGCTTGGTGTTTCCATTAAGGTTCTGCTGTTTGGTTGTGGGCGCAGCCCACTTTAGCATTATTACTCCAGATTCAGAATGAGGCGACGGATCAAATCCAGAGCACGCATGCAGGCATCATTGCGTATTCTCTCCCGGTTGCCCATCAATTCAAAAGCCTTGCATACCGTTTTATCCTTCACAATTACAGCAATGAAAACCAGGCCAACCGGCTTTTCTGACGTTCCGCCAGCCGGGCCGGCAATTCCGGTAATTGCTGCGCCAACCGTTACCCCTGTCTTTTTTTGAAGCCCCTGTACCATTTCCAGTGCAGTCTCACGGCTGACGGCCCCAAAGGTATTCAATGTATCCTCGGAAACACCCAAATCTTCTATCTTTGCCTGGTTTACATAAGTGATATATCCCCGTTGAAAAATCTCAGAAGCACCCGGCAGGTTTGTGATTTTTTCCGCAAGCAGCCCGCCGGTGCAGGATTCTGCTGTAGCCATGACAAGGCCGTTTTGCTTCAGCAGATCAAAAACAACCTGCTCCAGACACTCCCCGTCCTGTGCATATACCATAGCACCCATGCGGGCCTCAATCTCTGAAACAACGGGAGCCAACAGCCTGCATGCTTCCTCTTTTGTTGCACATCGTGCAGTAACCCGCACCGTCACCTCTCCTTGTGAGACATAAGGGGCGATGGTCGGATTATCCTGACTGTCGATCAAGTCCATCAACCGGGTTTCCAGCTCGGATTCTCCAATTCCAAAAACCTTCAGCATCCTCGAAACCAGAACCAGGCCGGTCTTTTGCCGCAGGAACGCAAACACTGTCTGATCAAACATGGGCTGCATTTCTTTCGGGGGCCCGGGAAGCATGATAACAACCTTTCCATTTTCCTCGATGATACACCCTGGGGCCGTCCCATTGGGGTTAGGGATGATCGTGCTGTTCTCGGGCAGGTATGCCTGCTTCTCATTGTTTGGTACCATCTGCCTGTGCTTTTTCATGAAAAAATCCCGGATCTGTTCAAGGATATCTGCATGAAGCATAAGATTGCGGTTCATGGTTTTGGCAATTGTCTCCTTGGTCAGATCATCCTTTGTGGGGCCAAGCCCCCCGGTCGTGATCACAACATCTGACCGTTTCAGAGCTTCCTTTAGCGTTGCCTCCAGCCTTAAGGGATTGTCACCCACGACGGAATGGAAATAAACATTGATCCCAAGCTCGGCCAACCGTCTGGAGATATATTGTGCGTTTGTGTTCGCGATTTGTCCCATTAATAGCTCTGTTCCAACAGCAATGATTTCTGCTATCATATAACACCAACCTATCTGAAAAACACTTCAATCGTTATGGTTTGAGACGCTCTGATGCTTTGATGGGGGATACCCGTCTGGAGGGCTTCCCGATCAAACCAGAGGGTTTTCCTCATCGTCCTGGTGAAATAGCCCGGGCACCACCTTCTGGATTTGATCCCATACTTCGTCAAAGCCTGTTTTCTTTGTTACGGATACCGGTATTACAGGAACATCCGGCAAAATCTCGAGGGTTTTTCTGATTTCAAGAAGATGCTCCCTGTAATGCGTTCGGGAAATTTTATCGGCCTTTGTCGCGATGATGATAAATGGCTTTCCCGTGGAACTCAGCCATTCCACCATCAGCCTGTCATCAGCTGTAGGCTTGTGCCTGATATCTGCCAGCATCAATACCAGCTTCAGCTGCCCGCGTTTGTTCAGGTAAGTTTCAACAATTTTACCCCACCTGGCACGCTCTTCCTTTGAAACCTGAGCATAGCCATACCCGGGAAGGTCGACAAGAAGCATTCTGTCCTCAAGGCTGAAAAAGTTGATCAGCCTTGTCTTGCCTGGTGTGTTGCCTACCCTGGCCAGGCTCTTCCTTCCGGTTAAAAAGTTGATCACCGAGGACTTTCCCACATTGGATCTGCCCACCATGGCCACCTCGGGCAGTTCGCTTTCCGGGTAGCCCTCCTGGTTGACTGCTGATGTGATGTGCTTTGACCATTTTATGTTCAATTTCTTATCCTCCGCCTGTAGTGTTTCCATAGCTGCTCAACTGTTTACCCGCGCAGCCCTGCACCGTTTTGAAGCATTTCCCTGGCAAGCTTGATGGTGCTTTCGCTGGTATCGCCGCTTAAAAGCCTGGCGATTTCTATTTCTCTTTCCCTGTCGGAAAGCTTGTTCACTTGTGTCGTCGTCCTGTCGTTCTCTACACTTTTGCTGATATGAAAATGTGCATTGGCCAGGCTTGCAATCTGAGCATGGTGAGTGATGCACAGCACCTGATGCTTGTGTGACACCTCTATCAGCTTCCGCCCCACTTTCAGGGCAGCTTTCCCGCTGACTCCGGTATCAATTTCATCGAAGATCAGAACATCGATGTGATCTACATCGGCTAAAATCGTTTTAATGGCCAGCATGATTCTGGACATTTCACCGCCGGATGCAATTTTATTCAGCGGCTTCAGGCCTTCGCCCGGGTTCGGTGAGATGAGA
>JAGOJH010000060.1 GCA_017995215.1 Thermoclostridium sp. | reverse complement strand
TATCGTGAATCGGGTTTCAAAGGTGAGATTGGTATTACGCTGAATATGGATTATGTTTACCCAAAAACAGATTCCGACGAAGATAAGGCAGCGGCGGAGATGTCTTTTGCTACCGTAAGCCGATGGTTTGCAGACCCTGTCTTAAAGGGCTGCTACCCCGCAGAAGCTTTGAAATGCTATGAGAGCAAGGGTGTCATGTCTGAAATTGAAGCGGGGGATATGGAGATCATTCATCAGCCAATTGACTTTTTGGGGCTGAACAATTACTACAGTCTCAAAGCTGAAAAAGACAGCTATGGCTGGCCTTGTGCGTTTAAGACCACTCATTTTGGCGAGGATTTTACCGAAATGGGCTGGGGTGTGAACCCCAGGGGGCTTTATGATTTATTGATGCGCCTCCAACGAGACTATAACGGGGTGAAGCTGTACATCACTGAAAATGGTGCCGCATTCCGCGATATGATTCTTGGCGACGGAGAAGTAAATGACCCAAACCGTCAGGAATTTTTACGGCGGTATCTGACCGAGGTACATCGTGCAATTCAGGATGGAGTAAATTTGCATGGTTATTACCTGTGGTCTCTGCTGGATAATTTCGAATGGGGGCAAGGGTATACCAAGCGGTTTGGAGTTATTTATGTGGATTACAAAACCCAAAAGAGAATCATCAAGAAAAGCGGGCACTGGTATAAACAGGTGATTGCAGACAACGGGTTTGAAGTGGTTTAATCAGCAGCGGGGCCAGACTCCTTGGTTTAAATGAACCAGGGAGCCCTTGACCCAAGCTTTGTATAAGCCTGGAATAAAATCAAGAAACTCCCTGGAAGTAACAAATATGAATCAAAGCCTTGTGATTAATATACGAACAAACCACCAGCCTTATGTTCTCTTTTTATAACGCCAGTATATGATATACGGCACAAATGCAAAGATGAAGATGAATTCTTTTGCCATATACGTAGCTGTGCCATCTGCGTGAAACTGCCTGGGGATCTGATCCGGAAGGAGAAAGTATGCGACCGTACAAATCACCAAAGGGATGATTAAGATAGCAAGCTCTCTAAATTTTATATTTTTCAAATAAAATAACCTCTTTTTCTATTCATGAAAGATAATCATTGTTACCACAGAAATAGATCTGATTACCCTCAGATTATCAAGAATACACCAAAAATATTGAAAATGCAATTCAATCCTACTTCATAGTGAAAGTATTTCTTTCTTTCGGCCTTTCTTAAGCTAATCTTAAGGTTTCCCATAGGGGATGGAAAGCCGAGCGCTGTATGATGTACCTGTAACCTGGTTGATGAGTTCATCAACCTGACAGACAAGGAGGTACATTATGATCGAGTGCAAAAACCTGATCAAAAGATACAATAAGGCAACAGTAGTATCCAATCTCAGTTTCCACGTGAACAGCGGAGAAGTTTATGGGCTGTTGGGTGCTAACGGCGCCGGGAAAACAACCACCATTAAAATGATCCTGGGTCTGACAAAAATTGATAGCGGTGAAATTAAAGTACCCACCGGAATTTCTATCGGTTATTCACCTGAAACCCCTTACTTCTATCCATTTCTAACAGGAACAGAGATACTGGAGTTCTATTCGAAAATCCAGAAAATCCGCAAAGCGGAGGCAAAGCAGCAGATTGAAGACATTCTGAAGAAGGTTGGACTTACAGCAAGTGCCCATAAAAAGGTTAAAGTCTATTCAAAAGGAATGCTGCAGAGGCTTGCAGTAGGGCAATCTCTTTTGGGAAACCCCGATTTGCTGATACTGGACGAACCCACATCAGGCCTGGATGCCTTGGGCAGGCTGGAAATGAAGAATTTAATCCTGGAGCTGAAGCGGGAAGGGAAGACCATTTTGCTAAATTCCCATATTCTCAATGATGTCGAAAAGGTTGCAGACAGAGCAATTATTTTGAAGGAAGGCTGCAAGCTGGCCGAGGTAGATTTGCAGAATAAGAATGAAAACATCAATCTTGAAGAGATTTTCATCCATGCGATAGGAGGGATGCAAGATGCTGACCATCACGATGAATACCTTTAAGGAGAAAATCCGCAGCAAAGCCCTTTACATAACCAGTATCACGGGCTTTATCCTGATGCTGCTGATCACAACGGGAAATGGGTTGTCAATCAACGGACAAAATGTCCTCGTGTTTGAAGACAGGGTGCCTGTAGCTATGTCCGTCATGCAGTTTCTCGGAAGCCTTTTGGCCATTATGATTTCCCTCCAAACCATACCCAATGAGTTTGAACGAAAAACAACGCATTTGATTTTATCCAGAGGGGTCAAGTCATGGCAATATATGTTCTCCCTAACGGCAGGAAACATTTTTACTTCATTGGTATTCACACTTTCCATTTATAGTTCGCTGATTGTTTTTTGCCTGGTTCTGGGGAAAGGAAACCTGCTACTGCACACACTGGCCAGTATTCTTGTGCTATCCATCAATACAATGCTGCTCAGCGGTATTGTCAGCGTGCTGAGCATCTGGGTTCCTGGGTTTATCAATGGGATCATTGGCCTTGTTCTATATTTTCTTGGGGTGTTCCACGGCCTTCTGGAGACAGTATCCAATGCGTTGGAAGGTGTGGAGGGAACCCTTCTGCAGGCAGGTCTGTGGTTAATTCCAAACTTCTCGGAGGTTCAAAAACAGGCTTCCAATATTCTGCTAAGCAGGACGGTGGACATTGTTCCCGTGCTTATACAGCTTTTGTTTCTTTACATCGTTCTGGGCTTAACCTTCTTACCGTTTCGAAAGGAAGTGTGAGTGATGAAGAAATTTTTGATCGTTTATAGCCTTATCGGTATTATTCTTGTGACCCTGTTGATTTGCTTCAGCAGCACTGAACTTCCCGAAATTAATCAAACACTTTATATTAAAGCAAACCAGTTAAGTGACAGAGTGACAGAAGAAATTTGGCCTGGGTACAGTTTCAAATCCTATCCTGTTGCCATACGAAAAGGAAATACCGATTATGTTTTTCATGCGGATAAATACATCAAACGAAAGGCGGTTCTTCCAATAATAGCTGCAACTGCTTATAAGCATGAAGGGGAAATTAATATTTTCATGCCGTCAAAGGTGGATATGGATTCTCTGGGGCAAATCGCAGAAGGACTTTCAGAAAGCCAGGAACAGTTTTTCATTACCGGGTTTACACTGGATAGAGAAGGAATATCCGACGACCGGTATATCTCAATGCTCTTTCATGAGGGGCTGCACGCATACCAGCTTGAACATTTTGAAGATAACCTGTTTAACGCCATGCCGGACAGCTTGGATGAAAATGAAGAAGTTTTAAAACTGGTTGATACGGATACAACTATTAAAAACCTGTATGCCCGGGAGAATGAGGCACTTTATGATATTCTTCAGCTTCATGACAAAGGTGAATTGAAAGAGAAGATATCCCGATATTTAACCATAAGGGAAGAACGAATGCATACTTTTCGGCAAAAGTATGGGGACGGAAAAACTAACCTTCTTAATTTGCTGGAAAACTATTATGAGAAGGTTGAGGGGACTGCCAGATATACAGAGGCTCAGACTGCCAGGCTGCTTGGAGATGATGACTTGTACCGGGAATACGTGCAGAGCTTACAGGTGAATATGGATGGCAATGAAAAGTATTACAGAAGCGGGATGGCGACTTGCCTGTTATTTGATGAGTTAAGCACCGATTGGAAAGAAGAGGTATTCTCCAAGCCGGAATCCATGTTTGAACTGTTGGCCGAATACGGGAGGGCTTTGGATGAGCAATAGGATATTGATCGCGGATGATGAAAAGGAAATTGTGGAGCTTCTGAAGCTATATCTTGAAAATGAAGGGCATACCATTATTGAAGCATATGACGGCCTTGACGCGCTGGAAAAGCTGAATGCGAAGGGTGCGGATCTGGCCGTGATTGATATCATGATGCCCGGATTGGACGGCTTCAGCCTGACAAAGAAAATACGTGAGAAATACAACATCCCGGTTATCATTCTGTCAGCCCGATCGGAGGATAAGGATAAAATTCTGGGTTTGGGCCTTGGGGCTGATGATTATATCGTAAAACCCTTCAATCCGCTTGAGGTGGTTGCCAGAGTGAAAGCACAGCTGAGAAGGTTTTATCAACTGAACAGAGAACCCGAAAGGCAAGCGCTGGAAGATAAGCTTTGCGCCGGGCCGTTTGTTCTGGACAGGAGAAGCTGTAGCTTTTACAAGAACGGGGTGGAGATTGCGCTGACATCCACCGAATACAAAATACTGATGATGCTGATGGAACAGCCGGGCAGGGTGTTCACCAGGGTACAGATCTATGAAAATGTCCGTGGCGACTATTTTGACGGGGATGACAACGCCATCATGGTTCATATCAGCAAGATTCGTGAAAAAATAGAGGATGAGCCCGGGAATCCTAAATATCTAAAAACCATCCGCGGCATTGGTTATCGGTTTGACAAGAGGGTTTCGCCATGAAAAAGAAAAAAATCTATACCACGCTGATAAAGAACTACATCGTTTTCATCTCATTTATGCTTTTGATTTGCATTGTTTCTTTCATTCTGCTTGGGGTTCTGATGTCAAAAAGTGCAATAGAACAAAAACTTCCCGCAATTACAGCGGATGAGATAGTTAAGGACAACTATAAGGATATTGACATTTCTGATATCAAATTATTGGACGGCTGGGTTGAAATTCTGAATGAAAACAATAAAGTTATTCATACCATTGGAAATAAGAAAACAACGGCAACAGTATATCAGAATGCTGATTTAATAAACCTGTTCGGATACCATGACAAACAGGATTACCTTTATACTGGAGCTGCATTCAAAGACCCCATCAGCCAGAAAGAGTACATTTGTCTTGTTGCTCTTCCTCACGATAAAATTGACATAACCATGAATATCATCAATGCCCCATTAGAAATTTCTCAGATGGTTTTAAGCAATATATTGATCGTTTTAATCTTCTTTCTGGTATTGTTTGCTCTGAATATTTTGCTCTATAGTAAATGGACTGCACGACGGATCAGAGCTCCATTAACCAGTATTACCTCGTCAATTCAACAAATGAGCGGCGGCGATTTGTCCGCGCGAATGGATTTCAAGGCGGAGAATGAATTCCTGCAGATCCGGGATGCTTTCAATCAAATGGCGGATAAGCTCCAAAATGCCGAGAAAGAAAAGAAAAGGATGGAAGAGGAGCGGAACCAGATGTTCATGAACATTTCGCATGATCTGAAAACCCCCATTACAACCATACAGGGTTATGCGCTGGCGTTGAAGGAAGGAATGGTGGAGCAGGAGGATAAGAAGCAACGATATCTACAAACTATTTATGATAAATCCGTTAGGGTTACAAACCTCATTAACAACGTGTTTGACCTGGCAAAGCTTGAAAATTCAACCCCTCAATTACAAATACAAAACCACGATTTGCCTGAGTTTCTGCGAAAGATGGCCGCTGAGTTTTATGAGCAGATTGAGCAGAAGGGCATGGTACTTGACTTTAACACCACGGTAAACAAGCTGGAAATACCATTTGATGCGAAAGAAATGGAGCGGGTTGTTGCTAACCTGCTTAGCAATGCTTTACGTTACAACCCACCCGGGACGACCATTAAAATGTCACTATTTGAAGAAGAGGATTCGGCCATCATTGAAGTAGCAGACAATGGAGCGGGTATTCCGGATGAGTTAAAAAATATGATATTCTCACCTTTTGTACGCGGAGATACCTCACGAAGCAGCGAGGGCGGCACAGGCCTGGGCCTGGCCATTGCAAAGAAAATCGTGGAGGGGCATGGGGGGAGATTGGAATTGGTTACTGGTAGAGAAGAATATAAGACTGTGTTTAGGATTTTTTTGAAGAAATGAAAATGATCCTACCTTCCACCCATAGGTTGGCTCTTCCCTGGGGCAAGTAAAAAAAACCCATAACAACGAGAAGTATTCAAAGTTTGGTAATTGTATGATAATATGAAGTAGAGGTTACTTATTTGTGGAGGGTTGAAATGAACAGTAAACCAGAATTCGATTCGGAATTTAGTACTGAAAAAGTGTTACATAATGGATTTACTGACACAAAGAATGTCCAGTTACAATACTGAATTTACGTAAAAAAACAGTATAAGCATTAAACGATATTACTATTTCTTTTTACGGGGGAAATATGATACTAGAGTGTAGCTCACCTATGGTTTATTGGCTCGGAGGTTCAACTTGTGCCGGAAAGACGACAATTTCTAATATAATTTCAGAAAGATTTGGATTTGAAGTGTATCATTGCGATGAATATTTAGGAAAACACATAGAGAAATCAAATGCTCAAGAACATCCTAATTTGAACAAAGCGACAAAAATGGGTTGGAATGATATACTTAGCATGTCTATTGAGGAATATTTAAATTGGACAATCGGTTTATTCAACGAAGAATTTGAAATGATTATAGCGGATTTAAATATTTTATTCGAAGGAAAACCTATACTTGTTGAAGGAGTTGGCTTGTTTCCTGAACTTGTAAATAAATTAGCTTACAATAATGACAATGCAATATGGTTAGTTGCTGATGAGGTGTTTTACAAAAAGCATCAAATGAATAGGAAAGAATTTTTTGAGCGGATAAAAGAATGTTCAAATCCAGAACAGGCATTAAATAATTACATAGATTTTGATTTAGCTTTGGGAAGATATCTAAAAAGTAATGCCAAAAAACTTGATATGTGCGTAATCGATGTTAAAAATGATAGTGATATTAACAAAAATATCAAATTTATATTTTCAATGTTTAATTTACTTGATGAGTAATTCATGATGATAACGCAATATATTGATGAACTATGAAAGTGGGCAAGAGAAATGGGCGAAATTAGGTTGATTAAACCATCTGTAAAGTATGCAGAAAAAATTGCGGAATATAGAGCGGAATTTCCTATAGAACGTGAGAGAGTTACATACGACCCAAGCAGAATCCCAGGTATGGATTATCTTGAAAAGTACGACAATGTACTTGACTGGCTTCAGTTCTGCGAAAATATATCCGACAAATTAACTTGGTATATGTCAATTCGTAAAAGTGACAGTAAGATTGTCGGTTTTATTGTTTTTCGTCACAAGCTCGAATACGATGATGACAATATAGAATTTGCCTCAAACTTTGGCTATTCAGTTTGTCCAAGCGAACGTGGTAAAGGGTACGCAAAAGAGCAGTTGCGGCTTGGCTTGCAGAAAGCAAAAGAATTTGGGCTTGATAAGGTGCGAATTATTTGTAGTGATATAAACATTGGCAGTAATAAAACAATCCTTGCCAACAGCGGTGTGTATGTTGACACGATTCACGGTGAGATATCGGGATTGAATGTTAATCGTTACGATATCCAGATAAGTATGAATATTAACCGCAAAGCTATTACGTCAGAAGTTAACGAACCGTAATGTAAAAGTATTACCCAATGAAAGGCTTCTTACCTGCCCTCCTGGTGATTGGTAGTAAGGAAAGCCATGAAGCAGAGATGATTTTTCCCTGTTCGGTAGGTATGAGCAATCTCTGTATCGTGGAAATTATTCATATAATCTTTAATAGTTTTATATGTGACATACTATTGACAAGTTAGTGTGATATAAAATAAGTAAGCCTTTCTTTAACTTCATGTTCGATAATATGAAGTAAATATTACTTATTTGTGGAGGGATGAAATGAACAGTAAACTAGAATTCGATTCGGAATTTAATACTGAAAAAGCGTTATATAATGGATTACTTATGCATGTTACATACAAAGTAAAAGAGGGAAGAAGGGATGAATTCATCCAAAAGGTGAAAGATTTGGGGATTATGGTTGCCTCAAAGCAGGAACCAGGAAACCTCTTTTATGAGTATTATTATCCGATTGACGATGTAAATAGTGTATTACTTGTTGAGGCATGGACAAATACGGATTCACAGGTTCAACATACTAAGACAGAACATTTTAAAGTATTATCTGAACTTAAGAATGAGTATGTGGAAATAACACAGATAAAGAAATTTACCGCTTCAGATGCCATATAGTTCGTAACATATAATTACATAATGTTTGAGAGCTACCGTCCATGGTGAGATTAAACAACTTCTCCGTATGAGCTAATTTGAAATAAGGTGAATGCAAGCTCCACGTTTGCGAAACCTTAAAGGCCGAGCGTGAGGAGGGAGCCCCCAGCGTACTGATGAACCAGGGCTTCAAACTTTTCCCTGTTGAAATCCTGTAAAAGATTCACTTTATCGGGCGCCATGTTGATATGGTGATGTTCGGTCAGCGTATGAACTGGAATGCCGATAAACTCAGAAATCCTGGCTTGGCTGCGGGAGATTTCTGAGGTTTTGACAATAAGAGATCTTTCGGGCGGTAAAAGCCCCAAAATTCTTGAATTCAGGTCAGCCCAGCTTTTGATAAACATTTCCACCAGCGGATCCAGGTTCCTCAACAGATCCTCATAGGAATTGAACCAATTCCAGTCATATTCCCCGAAGAGGATCCGGCCGTAATTCAACATCCAGTCGGGCATCTCCTGCCCAATATCCAGAAAGTGTTTTTTCCAGCGGGATATCATTCTAAGAAAGGAATTCACCCAGGAATAACAGTCCCGGATTGTGAAAATGAACTTTGCCTCCGGGAATTCGTTCACCAGAATATGCAGATAAAAATGATTAAAGCTGGCCGTATCCATCTCCAGCTGCCCGATTTCATGGCGATACCGTATATAATCCCGCAGGGTGTTTTCGCTGATCCAGCCATCCTTCCAGGCGGTTATCAGCTCTACTGATTCCCGTTCCTTGTATTCTGCGACTGAATTGTAATTGGAAAACAGGGCCATCATCGACGAGCAGCCCGATCGGGGCAAACCTGTGTTATAGGCATGGAACCTGCGGGGGCTTGATGACATCTGTGCGAATCCCCGCTGCGAAGCACCAATGCTTCCTGATGTTTCCTTAGCAGCGTCGATACCGCATGCCCGGTCAGGATCAAGCGAGAGCAGCAGTGCCTTTAATTCTGATGGTAATACAAAGGAAGGATAAGATTGCTGCTTCAGTACGAAAATCCGTTTGTACGAGGTTTGTGTGGGCAGCGAATACCCCCCCGGTGGGACATCTCTCAAGTTTTCGGTATTTACTGCAACCTCCTTCAGAAAATCTGCGGTCTGAACTTGTTTCAGAAGCTGACAGCAACGGCATAAATCGACAACCGTAGTGTACCACAGCAGGGTTTCTTTTCGTCCGGTTTTCAAAAAAGCTGCACAAAGGGTAAGGAAGGTTGTGTAATCCTCATTTAAATAAGCGCTCTTCATTTCTCCCCAGTCAAAAATCTCCTTCAGGGGCTCCTGATTGTGGAAGTGTTTCCAAACATGAAAACCTGAAAACATCTCAGCAGCCTTTTCGCCGGAATGCGCAGCAAGAATCATGCCCGCTTCACTGGAAAACTGAGCGGCTAAAGCTTGTCGGGAGGGCTCGGGAATTAGCTCCATAAAGCTTTGCGCCCAACCCTTTAAAATTTGCAGATGGCTGCCATAACCGGTAAGGTAAGAAATCGCTTCCGAGCATAATTGTAATGCCAGGCTTTCTTCGCATGCCCTTCGGCATACTCTGATATAAAGCAGTACCTGCTGCAGCCTGAGAATGTGCAAAAAAGCTATGGAATAGTCCTGTTCCAGCAATTGAGTTACAGAAAGAGCTTTCAGGATATATTTACGTGTCCGCCGATCATTTTTCAAATCAAATGAAAGCTCTGCCTGCGCCTGCAGGATGAATGATGAACATAACAGGCGCGGCAGCCGGGATACAGCCTTCTTTTTCAGTTCCCTGCATGCTTCATGCAGGGTGTTCTCAGACGCCTGGTGAAGGTTTTGTGCTCGCAGATTATCAGCAAGGTTCAAAAGATGCATGACGCTGGAATAGACTATTTGTTCCTCTGCAGATACGGAAGCGTTGATGTAAGCTGCAGCCAGTTTTTTCAGCGAAGCCTCGCCGGTCTCCTCCAACAGCGGTACCGGCTGGTTCAGACCCTGCCTGTATGCCATGATGCATCGGGCTAAAAGGGCATTGAGATTGGGCATATACACACATCCTTTGCTATAAAATCCTGTTCAGCTTCTGCTCCGAACCGCAGATTTCAGACTCCAGGGCTTGTCGAACCGGTTGCCGTGAGCGGCGTTATACAATATGGCATGAGCAACGATTTCGTCGGTACTGTCCAGAGCCGGCCATAATGCCCAATTCAAATCCTCCAGTGTCTTTCCCTGAAGCACCGATGCGTGCCGCACGTATTCAGGGGTTCCGGGAACAAACGCCACCGGGGCGATTTCCGGGATTGCACCCATATCGTGGATTTCTCGGATAATGGTTACGAGTTCAATCAGATTGTCGTCCATAAACCCAACTGGAAAGGAGCAGTGGAAATCGGATAGATCGAAGCCGGCTTTCTGAAAAAGTTCCACTGCGTTGAAAAAATTCCCCGGAGAATAGCTTTTTTGCAGCACAGCGGTTTCCAGTTCCCGGGGAAGGGTAAGACCCTTCACACCAGCCTCATGCATCATTACAGCAAGCTCCGGAGTTACTTTGTCCGGTTGTATGCCGCCATAAAAGTAAAGCCTTGCATCCAGCTTCCGGTGTATGCATTCCCGCAGGAAAGCTTTTAGATCAAAGCACGCCACATTCGGATCAATGTTCACAAAATCAGAAACACCAAATTGTTCCCTCTTGCGTTTCAGATCCTCCACTAAAGCTGGAATATCAAGCCGTACTATCTCCTGATGCAGCAGGCTGTTAACGCAATGAGAGCAACGATTGCTGCAGCCCAGATCCAGCTGAAACACGATATAACCCAAAGCTCCCTGAAACAGGGAGTAATCCGGAAACAACCGCTCAGCCCCTGGAAAAAGCCCTCTGAGGACGGTCGCGCCGCTTTTTTGCTCAGCTTCCTGCGGAAACAAGGTAGCATAATTTCCTCCCAGCAAGATCTCTGCTTTAGGGAAAATTCTTCTTGCAGTCCGAATTGCCTCATGCGCTAATTCATTATTAAAGGTCATGTGGCAGGATACCCAGATCTCATCGGGCGCAGTCTGTTTTTTCAGCTCATCCTCGAGCCAGCGGATGGGTTTGCCCAGAAGATAGGTGTCGATATACAGATTTAACCGGTTCGATCCCAATGGAAGTTTTTTATAAGGCTGAAGAGAAAGTACAGGTTTAAGATTGTCATCCCCAGGAGGTATATCCCTGCTTGATTTGATGCTGCCGGGGTTGCTTCCGCCCTCATAATCCATACAATCAATAAAGGCTGTTTCATTGCCCTGAAGCCTGTGCCAGGTAATCAATTTCAGAATGCTTGTGGGGTGTGCGAATGAATACCAGCCTTTCTGACATTCATTCACACAGACCACCGGCGGATTGATGAACAGGATTCTTTTCATGAAAGACCTCCAACAAATTAGTGTCCTCAGAATCAGCGTTCTCGCCGCGAGTGGAGTTAGGGAGTGGCGGGGTTGGTGATTCTATTTCCTGGATTCCCCCACAACATGGCTGGAAGCCATCCAAATTCAACAAATCAGGCAGTATGATCAGTCAACCAGCCAGTTGTTGTCGGGCTGTATCCCAGGCCGATATATGGCCAGGTATGCCTTGGCATCCGTAATGCCGCCATCATGAAACCCCAGCTTGATATGATGAATCATTTTAAACAGCATAAGGCTTAGGGTGTCCGAGGTTTCCTTCCTGCGGGAAGCAGGTAAGGGAACCTCTCCGGGGTACCGAAGCAACCCGGAACGTTTGGATGGATGAATACAGACATATTCAGATAATTCGTCCAAAAAATCAGCCCAATTATCGGTATCTTTCCGATCCCAGTCCAAATAGCATTCAATGCCGATTTTTTCAGAGATCCCGGTTCCGGTGAAGTTCAGATCCACTGCCAGTGTTCGGACAGCTGGCGCAAGCATATCAAAAACTGCCTTTAAAGCTTTTGCATTACCCCGCCAGCCCATATCTTTCAGCCAGTCCGGTATTAGTAAGGGGTTGAGTTTGTTAATACAAAGCCTGATGTCTCTGCAGGGTCTTCCCAGCATGGAGCCAAGCTGAAACAGCTGTCCCGGTTGGGGGATGCTTCCGATAAATGAAATAACATTTTCGAGGGTTTCTCCGGAAATTTGCAGCAAATCACACGATTGCGATAAAAGCTCGTGAAGCTCGTCCATTGTAAGTTCTGCACTGCGCAAGCCCAGAAAAACCGATGGCAGACCGATAAGTCCGCTTGCAGCTTCCCACGATATCGGCTTTTCGGTATCGAATTCAAGCCACAGGTTCAGGATGTGTTTGTTCATAAAAGACTGGTGCTGAATCCATTGTGCGGCAAATGACCTGATTTGCTGCCACAACGGATACATCCGGCACAGCTGATCCAGGCTGGATGTATACTGGCCGGCCAAAAGCCTGTGACCGGGGGTGTTTCTTTTTACTTCAAACAGGATATCAGTTAAAGGCATAGGTTCATGCAAACGGCTTTCCAAACCCCAGAAATTAGTCAGCGATGCGGGAAGCATATCCGCTACAGCGGTAAGCCTGCGGTATCCATCGGGGTTTAAAAGCTCGGGGGGGATGGTTCCATGAAGCAGATCCAAATCCGCCGATAAGTTTGTTTGATTATTGCCATGTTCCATATTGCATGATCCTCTGGTACTACCCATAAGAGCCATGTTTGCAGATGGCTTTTCCTGGATAATTCCACGACAGGAGGTTACAGCTTTGCCGAATACACGGTTTCATCTAAAAAACCGTTGTGAAACAAATTGTTTAAAACAGCCTGGGCTTCAAAAAAGCTATACTTCCCTGAACTTACAAGAGTATTCATGGCATCACCGAAGGTCACAGGCGAACCGGTTAAAAGGTTTCCCAATGACCGGAATATATTCCTTTCCCGGAAGTGATGAATTTGATTGGGAGATACCAGATCAAACCCATCTTCAAAGGTTCTGCAGACCAAATCATCCCGCAGCCTCAATGGCATATTCTCAGGAGGGACTTCAGGCATGTTCCGTTCGATCATCTGCATAACGATTTGATGAAAATCCTCTGCCGTCTCAAAGGAGACTTCATCAAAAACACGATATCCCAAAGGCCACCGCTGTGAAGTATAACAGGGGCTGACCAGCTTGATGACCTTTGTGACAAGATTGATGTAAAAGCCGGAAACACAGGCAATGGTCCCCTGCGGGACAACGTCCTGCAAATAGTTGGCGTCGTCACGTTCCCGCATATCTCGCTTTTGTTCGAAAATCCGTCCGCCGGACACCTTTTGCCGTTCGCTGTCCTTCATCTGCATGATCATGTTCACATGCATCAGTTGTTGCGGAGTATGATTATCATGAACTTTTCGAAGCATACCCGGGGTCAGGATGGAAAGCCTTGGCCAGGGCAGATTTCTGGGTTGATAAAAGGCTATCAGGTCGTCAATCCATTTTTTATCTGCGCAGACTGCGGTGGAGGTGCAGACGTCCGAGCCCGTAATATCGGCGAAATCCTTCATGTAATCGATATAATGAGGGTTGTCATAAGGCTCTGTCGCATAATACAGCAGAGCCAGGCCTGCCGCTTGACCTAAAATATCGGTGCAAGCTTTAACAATATCTCTGAAGAAAGCCCGGTTCTTCCCGTAATCCAGTACGCCCTTCAGTTTTCCCGCACAAAACGAGCAAAACCAGCATTGAACGCTGCAGCCATCTGCCAGCTCAATGGCAAGGGTGGGGTGATCAATGAAATGATTGAAGCCCCCCAGCTCGCTTTCGGCTGAAGCAATGCGGCGACTGCGCCATTTTTGGTACCGGGTGCTTTTTGATGGGAGAGATCGATGTGTGCAAACATCCCTGTACTGAATTTTTCTACTCGAAGCGAAACGCAGCCAAAGCTTCAGAAGAGGATAATCATTCAACGCGGATGATTGTAATTGGGATACACCGCAGCCGGTCTGTAAAAGGTAATCCCTGACACCGTCCGGATTTTCCCAGAGCGGCGACATTTCATCTGGATCAAACTCAATTCCGATTCTCTTCATCCGGTTCATTTGCTCATCGCTGAAATGCCCCGAATTGACTGACGCCCGAAAGTCGGCGTCTGCGTCATAGCATTCAAAAAAGCGTTTCACTTGGGAAATTTGATCAAGTTCGTCCTGTGTAAAGGCTTTCAGGACCTTCATGTAACTGTTCATATTTTTATCGCTCATGTCACGTCCCTCAACAGAAAATGAAATAGATATGGTGGAGCCAATCAAATGTAAATTAACAGTTCATATCATGGATGGCAATGGAATTACCAGCCACCCTGAGCGGTACAGGATGTAACTGCTGCAGCCGCGCTAACGCAGGCGGCTACAGCTACCACTGATGTGCCGCCGGATACCTGTTCCAGTTCATCATCGCTGAGTTCATCAGCTGATTCCATGTCTTTGGCGATATCTATGAAGTCCTGCATACTGATGTCATACCCGTATTCTTTGGCCAGTGCAATCATACCCTCAATATTGTTCAGGCCCGTTTCCTTGGCCTTCCGGTTCAACTCCTTGTCTTCCACAACCTTCACACCGAAGGCTTTCAGGTTCTCCACACTCATAAGGCTTACCTCTTTCCCTTTGCTGGCTCCACCATATTCGTTTTCAGGTTTTCTGCCGGAAAAATAAATTCATTTATTCATACCACTTTAAAGTAACTATGAAAACGAATTTCTAATAATTCTTTTCCGTATTCAGCAAACCGGGTTACTCCTGTGAAACCCGACCAGGTTTCGTGTCGTTTGGCGACACCTGGGTCGTGGGGGACTGTTCACACCGTTAGAAGAGTTAGCAGGTGGATTGGGTGATTTCGATGAGTCGGTGGGCTTCTTTTTGTGTTAAAAAGTGGAATGAACATAAAATATCACAGTCCCCTGAATGAAAACAAAATGGTATATCCAATGTCGAATATATGTAATAACGAGGTCATAAAGCTCCTCCGCCTCTGTAAGAGGCGGGTGCCTAAGAAATTACAGCCCGCCCATGGCAGGTGGTGAGACCATGGCAACAACGGTAGCTGCGCCCAGGGCGTTGCAGGATGCAACTACCAAAAGGCCATTTGCACCGACAGCGCCTGCAACCGGGGATATACCACCGGATACCTGTTCCAGTTCATCATCGCTGAGTTCATCAGCTGATTCCATGTCTTTGGCGATATCTATGAAGTCCTGCATACTGATGTCATACCCGTATTCTTTGGCCAGTGCAATCATACCCTCAATATTGTTCAGGCCTGCTTCCCTTGCTTTCCGGTTTAATTCCTTGTCTTCCACGACCTTCATGCCGAAAGCTTTCAGATTCTCAACGCTCATAAATCTTACCTCTTTCCCTTTGCCATACTCACCATATTCATTTTTCCGACTTAAAACCGAAGAAGTTCTTTCACTCGATCATACCACTTAATATCAGTGTTGAAAACGAATTCAAATATTTATTTTCCGTATTCAGGAAACCGTCAGTAACAGGTCAGAGGTTCTGCGACGCAGCTGTAATATGGAGGTTGAGTACAATTTATTGTCATTCGGAGCGCAGCGAAGAATCTTCTCGGGAGTGATTCGTAAGCTCCTTTATTTACTTCAGGATGACATGCCTCTGATCTGTTACAATCAGCAGACTTTTTTTGTGTAAAAAGTGGAATGAAAATAAAAATGCGTTTATTTTGACGGGGTTGTGGAATATATTGATTGATTGTATAATATAAAACGAAGAAAAAGCGAGGCTCTCGATGGAAAACGGAATCTTTCGGAAATCATCTCTTGATTACATATCATCTCCTGAACGATTGAACGAGTATATCCGGATAACCCGCCCAGGCTTATGGACTGTTCTGGCGGGGTGCCTTGCGATTTTGATAGCTGCAGGGTTTTGGGGTTTTTACGGTCATATTCCCGATACCGTCAGGGCAACCGGTATGATATTTCCGCAGAACGGCGTTGCATCCGTGATTCCTACGTCCGGCGGCCGCATCAGCGACATCAGGGTGAAGGTGGGGGACTTTGTGGAAGCCGGCCAGATTATTGCCATTATCCCACAGGACGATATCACCGAAAAGATCAACGAAATGCAAACGGCCGGCGGAGCGGATGAAGCACAAACAAAAGCTCTGATAGCCGAATATGAAAGAAAATCCATCATCATCTCTCCCGTATCCGGGATTGTTCTTTCAGCAAAGTCCATCAATGAAACCGTATCCTCTGCCGAAGCGATTGCCGGTATCGTGAAGCAGGAGAAATATGCCGATGACAGGCAGGTTGTCACCTATATACCGGCCTCCACTGCCAAGAAGCTGAAAGAAGGCATGGAGGTACAGGTCTCTCCCGATTATGCTCCTCGCGAGGAATATGGGTATATGCTCGGGCATATCACCAGCATCGGTCTGTATCCCGTATCGCAAGCCGATGTTCTTTCAGCTGTTGGAAACCCTCAATATGCAAAGGGCCTTCTCCCCGAGGGCAATCATGTGGAGGTGCGGATTACTTTGACGGTGGATCCAAACTCCCGCAATAAGATCAAATGGTCGGGCAGAAAAGGGGAAAACCTAGCTCTTACGATTGGAACGAACTGTAATATACAAATTATTGTAAACAACTATAAGCCCTACGAGCTGCTGTTTCAGTAAAGAAGACGGAGATTGTCAGATGGCAAGGATTGCTAAAGTTCCGGTGATCATGCAGATGGAAGCCGTGGAGTGCGGGGCTGCCAGCCTGTGCATGATCCTCGCATATCATGGGAAATGGCTCCCTCTCGAACAGGTGCGCGCAGATTGCGGTGTGTCCCGCGATGGATGCAGCGCAAAAAACCTGGTGAAGGCTGGGAGAGCATATGGGCTTGAAGTCATGGGACTACGGATGGAACCGGCAGGCCTGAGGGAGATTGAATTTCCTGCGATCATTCATTGGAATTTCAACCACTTTGTGGTACTGAACGGCTTTAAAAAAGACAAAGCTGTTTTAAATGATCCTGCAAGGGGAATCATTGAGGTTTCCACGGAGGAGTTTGACAGGAGTTTTACCGGTATAGTGCTGCGCTTTAGGAAAACCGAGAGTTTTGTGCCCGGGGGAAAGCCGAGAAGCGTTTGGGAGTTTGCAAAAAAGCGGTTGAAGGGTACGGCTTCGGACTTTGTATATGTCATGCTGACCGGAATGCTGATTGCCGCAACAGGTATGATAACCCCGCTTTTCTCCAGAATTTTTTTAGATAATATTCTTTCGGGGAAAAACCCCGAATGGCTGATGCCGTTTCTTTCAGCAATGGCCATTACCCTTGTTTTCCAATTCATCATCCGGGCAATGGAAACCGTACATTGGCATAAACTTGAAGGACAGCTTGCCATCAAGTCCAATGCTTCGTTTATGTGGCATGTTCTCCGCCTTCCGATGGAGTTTTTTTCTCAGCGGTTCGCGGGAGATATCGCATCCATACAGAGTAGCAATGAAGCCATTGCGTCAACCCTGCTCCGCAAGCTGGCGCCGGTATTGATGAATACCGTTTTGCTGGTTTTCTACCTCGTGATCATGCTCGGCTACAGTGTTCCGCTGACAATCGTGGGAATTACTGCAGTTGTCATCAACATTGTCGTGCTTCGGATCGTATCGAAAAAACGGGTGAATATGAGCCGCGTTTTACAGCGTGACGGCGGTAAGCTTTCAGGCATTACCATGTCGGGCTTTGACATGATTGAAACCATCAAGGCGTCCGGCGCCGAAGGAGGTTTTTTTGAACGGTGGGCGGGATATTTCGCCAGACAATCCAATGCCCAGGTTCAATTCACAAAAGCCAATCAGGTGTATGACGCCATACCACCCCTGCTGCAGCAGATCGCCAATATCGGCGTTTTAATGATCGGGGTTTATCTAATACTGGATGGTGAATTTACCATTGGTATGCTGCTGGCATTCCAGGGCTTTTTGTCCTCTTTCCTTTCTCCGGTGAACGAGCTGGTGAGTGCAGGTCAGTCCATGGTGGATATGCGTTCGCAGATGGAGCGGGTTGAAGATGTTATCAACTATGAACCCGATGTTTCCGGGGAAACAGAGCTGGAAACAATGGTTTTACAAGGCCGGGAAAAGGCTGTATCCCAGGAAGAACCGGTGAAATCCAAAAAAAGGCCAATATTCAACACAAAAGCTATACTGCGTCATAGGAAGGCGGCACAGGGCGAAGATTCTGCAATAAAAGATGAAAGGCTAGTTTTAGAGGAGGCTGCCGCGACCGCTGAAACACTTAATTCGCTGAAGCCGGACACACAACAGGCAGCGGAGGATGAAACCGGAGTACAGGCTGTCATCACTTCTATGGCCGGTTGGCAGACAACATCCGATGGGTTTCGGCTGGAAAAGCTAAGCGGAAAAATAGATTTGAATGCGGTTACCTTTGGGTATAACAAATTATCCCCTCCCTTGATCGAAAGCTTTTCACTAAGCCTGAAATCTGGCGGCAGCGTTGCTTTCGTCGGCGGTTCAGGCAGCGGAAAATCAACCCTGGCAAAGCTGATTTCTGGTCTATACAGGCCCTGGTCGGGTGAAATCCGTTTTGACGGGCAGCTGCGCAATGAAATCAGCCGCAATATCTTTACCGGGTCACTGGCGGTGGTGGACCAGGACATCATCCTTTTTGAAGATACAATCCTGAACAATATTACGATGTGGGACAAGTCCATCGATGAGGGAGCAGTCATTGCGGCTTGCAAGGATGCGCAGATTCACGAAGACATCCTGCAGCGTGAGGGCGGATATTCCCATGTGATCCGGGAGGGCGGGGCTAATTTTTCCGGAGGCCAGCGACAGCGCTTTGAAATTGCAAGAGCGCTGGCCCAGGAACCCTCGATCATGATTCTGGATGAGGCCACCAGCGCACTGGATGCCAAAACCGAACTGCTTGTGATGGAAGCCATCAAGGCAAGGGGAATCACCCTCATTATTGTTGCACACCGGCTTTCAACGATCCGCGACTGCGATGAAATCATTGTTCTGAACAATGGCATTGTGGAAGAACGGGGACGGCATGAGGAGCTGAACCAGGCGGGCGGAAGATATGCCCGGCTAATAAGTAATTAACGGCTTATAACGGCTGAAACCTTGGGGTATGCAAGTGAAAACCCTTAAAGCGTATCTAAAATGAAGATGAAAAAATTTGAAGGAAGGGAGAGAAATCATTGGCTTTTAACGAACAGTTGAAAAAACGGATAAAAAACGATCAGAAAGCGATGGACTCTGCCTTTTCAGATCTGATTTCCATTGTTGCGGGAGAAAACAGCAGATCGCTGAATCTCGAAAACGAAACTGAAATAGAGGAGGCCATCTGTCAGGTTCTGTCCCATATCGGTGTGAAGGCGCCTTTGGTACCGCCGCACCTGACGGACCCCGATGTACGGCTGGAATATATGCTGCGTCCATCGGGCGTGATGCGAAGAAGGGTGGAATTAACCGGCACCTGGTGGAGGGATACTACCGGTGCATTGCTGGGAAGCACAAAAAACGACAATACAGTAGCTATACTGCCAGCATTTCCGTCAGGTTATATATTTTATGACGCGGGGGAGAAAAAGAATGTCAGGGTGACCCGAAAAACTGCGCCCAGGCTGAACACCGACGCCTTCTGCTTTTATCGGCCATTGCCCGCAAAGAAACTAAAGCTGGCGGATTTGGGCCTGTTCATCATTCAGTCGATCAGCCGCAGCGATATAGCGCTGGTTCTTGGGGCCAGCCTTCTTGTCACGCTTTTAGGATTGTTTATGCCATTTATGAATAAACAGATTTTTGACAGTGTCATCCCGGGCGGCACAAAAAGCGATGTATTCCCCGTAGCGGCGCTATTGCTTGGAGCCGCAGCCGGCTCCTCGCTGTTCGGTATTACACGCAGCCTTGTAATGGGGAAGCTGCGGGATAAAATCAATTTCTCGGTGCAGAGCGCTGCAATGGCCAGGATTTTCTCACTGCCCGCAGCATTCTTCAAGGAATATTCCTCCGGTGAGTTAAGCTCTCGCGCGCTAAGCATTCACCAGCTTTGCCTGATGCTTTCGGATACGGTTTTAACCACCGGATTATCGGCGCTCTTCTCGTTTATCTATGTTTTCCAGATGGGAAGCTTTGCACCGACGCTGATGGTGCCGGGTATTCTTGCCGTATCAGCGATGTTTCTTTTCACACTTCTGACAGGCCTGCTGCAGCAAACGCTGTCCAAAAAGCAGATGACCCTGTCTGCAAAACTGAACGGCCTGGTTTTTAGTCTGTTTAATGGGGTTCAAAAGGTAAAGCTGGCCGGCGCTGAAAAACGCGCTTTCTCAAAATGGGCGGCGGCATATGGGCAGACAGGCAGATTAATTTATTCCCCGCCGATAGCAATTCAGTTGAGTGAAGCTATCTCCGGCGCACTGACACTGGGGGGGACAATGCTCCTCTACTATTACGCAGGCAGGAACAATGTTTCACAGTCGGACTATATTGCGTTTTCCACAGCCTATGGGGCAATCAGCGGGGCTATCATGTCCCTGTCGGGTGTCGTAATGACCTTTGCGGGTGTAAAACCTTTGATGGAAATGGTTCAGCCCATCTTTGAAGCTATACCTGAAATCGATGAGGGCAAGAAAATTGTCACCTCCCTTTCGGGGAATGTCGAAGTTTCCAATGTGACCTTCCGATATGACAAGGACGGACCCGTCATCCTGAACAATATCAGTCTGGCGGTAAAGCCCGGGGAATATGTGGCTATCGTGGGCGCCAGCGGCTGCGGCAAGTCAACGCTTCTGCGCCTGATGCTTGGGTTTGAGAAGCCGGAAGCCGGTTCTGTCTATTATGACGGAACCGATCTTGACAGCCTGGATGTACGCTCGATCCGTCAATGCCTTGGAGTGGCGCTGCAAAATGGTAAGCTTTTTTCAGGTGACATTTTCTCGAATATCATCGTCACATCCCCCCTGAGCACACTGGAGGATGCCTGGAGAGCGGCCCGCATGGCGGGGCTTGAGGAAGACATCAAGGCCATGCCGATGGGTATGAACACTTTGATAACAGAGGGAAGCGGTGGTATATCAGGGGGGCAGCGCCAGAGGATACTCATTGCACGGGCGCTTGTATCAAACCCGGGGATTCTGCTTTTTGACGAGGCAACCAGCGCGCTCGATAACATCACGCAGAAGCATGTAACTGAAAGCCTTTCAAAGTTGGGGTGTACGAGAATTGTGATCGCGCACCGATTATCCACCGTGAAAGATTGTGACAGGATCATTGTTATGGATAAGGGGAATATAGCCGAAGAAGGTAATTATGATCAGCTGATGGACAAGCGGGGTTTGTTTTATGAATTTGCTCAAAGGCAGGTTTGCTGAGGGACACGGGGGGACGGTTCTTCTGTGTCCCTGCATTTGTGATGGGAGGAAGAGAACTGATGAAAAGAATCATTACCATTTTACTTTGCGGATTTTACATATTCCTGCTGTCATCCTGTTCCAATGAAAAGCAAAGCGGTACCAGGGAAATTTATATCCCTGTCCTTGCTGATGCGTCCTGGCTGAACACCGATGGAGCTTTCATGCATGGAGTGCAGCTGGCGGTTGAGGATGTAAACAAAGAATATGCATCCAAAGGGTTTCATGTTACCGTTCAGGTAGTGGATGACAGAGCGCTGTATGAAGAAGGGGTTGAAGCAGCGTCTGTAACGGCTGAAATCAATACAGTAACGGCGGTATTCAATCTTCAGAATTTTGATGTGTCGAAAACAACCGCCGGTATTCTGTCCGA